>NZ_JAFCVJ010000004.1:0-178303 GCF_049896985.1 Brevundimonas sp. SL161
ACCACAGCCCACAGGGCACCGGTGGCTGGCTCGATGGCCAGATCGGTGGGATTGCGGATGCCGCGCGCAACGGTCCGGTGGGCCCCGGTCTGGCGATCGATGGCCCAGACAACTGCGCGGTCTTCCTCGACCGCCATCCCGCGTTCGCCGGCATTGCTGTTCGAACCGATGCCGACATAGAGGGTCTGGCCGTCGGCGCTGGCCGTAAGGGACTTGGTCCAGTGATGATTGATGGCCGACGGGAGCTTGGTCAGCTCTTGCGGCGCGGCGGTAATCCGGGTCTGTCCCTCCTGATACGAAAAGCTAACCAGCGCGTCCTGATTGGCGACGTAGAGGGTCCCGTCTACGAAGGCGAGGCCGTAGGGCGCGTTCAGATTGTCGATAAAGACCGTCCTCAACTCCGCGCGGCCGTCGCCGTCCGCGTCACGCAGCAGCGAGATGCGATTGCCGCTCTCGACATCGGTATTGCCCGTCTTCTTGATGACGCCCGCGATCACGTCCTTGGGACGCAGTGGCGGCGCGTTGCCGCCGCGCCCTTCGGCTACGAGAATGTCGCCGTTCGGCAATATGATCATCTGACGGGGAATCTGCAGGTCGGTGGCCATCGCCGTGATGACGAAGCCGTCGGGAACGGTCGGGACCTGGTCGCCCCAGCCGGTAGGCTGGGAGATCTTCATGGCCGGAATCAGGGTCTCTCGCAGGGGCGGGATGTCCGGATGAGCCCCCGTCTCCTGCAGGTCCGGATCGCTTCGGCTGCAGGCCGACAGGGCCATCAGGAGGGCGGTGGCGCTGACCATGAACCGGGTCATCGGGCAACCTCCCGGCTGAAAACGTGGGTATGGGCGACGATGGCGGCGGCCAGGACGAGGAGGGTGCTGAAGATCGACAGCGTCAGGCCAAGACCACCGACCGAGCTCCAGGCGTCACGGCTGTGTTGAAACGCATTGATCAGACCGACCAGGAACAGCACCGCCAGCAGCCCGACGTAGATCGCGCTGCGCAGTTTCTCACCCGTGCGAAACCTGAGCACCAGGGAGACCAGGGCCCAGGCCAGCACAAGCCCGTTGAACACCAGAGCCGCGGCGATCAGCCAGGCGGAGAAGTTCGTCCACTGCATCTCCTCGGTCCTAAGATAGGTGATGTCGGTCACCAAGGCGCCGGGGAACAGCGCCACCGGGAAGGCGAGCAAGATCGCGTGCAAAGGATTGGGACCCGCGCCTGAAGCCGGTGTGAAACGCATCGATTTCTCCTAGTTCCGCCCGCGGCGCTGCAAACCGAACCCCCGGCTGGGCGAATGGTTCACCGGGTCGGATGTCTGCTCCGGGGTCATGTTGGGGCTCTGTGGTCCGCGGCGCGGGCGGGAGTCCCTTTCACATCGCGACGAGCGGACTTTCGGCACGGCCCAAAAGAGTCAGCAACGGCCGTCGGCGCTACGGTCTTAGAAGAGCCAGAACCCGACATTGTCTGTCCGCCGGAAAGGTGAAATTCAGACCGGCTGCTAAAGTTTGCCTCGCAGCCTTTCTGACGAAAGCGCGGCGATCGCCAGACAGGCGGAGCAGGCCGCCGAGAGCCGCTGTTTGTCCACCTCATTGACGAATCGGGCCTGCCCCTCGGCGTCGGCGATCCGGGCGTGCCGACGCAGTGCGTCCAGCCGCTCCGGAACGGTTTCCACCCCGGCCACCTCGGTCAACACCGTGACCATATGGATCAGGACCGAAGGCGATCCGCCCGCGCTCTCGCGGATCATCTCGAACATGACGTTAGTCAGGTCAGAGTAGGCGAGCGGGGGAAACCGGACACGGACCACGCCATCCCTGTCGCGCGCGCCGTCGTCGAGAGAACGGCGCGACAGACTGGTCAGCGTCGCCCCCAGGCGATTCAGGACGCTGATGGCGGTACGGGGATCGTTGATCCCTGGCGACAGGGCCCTCACCGCTACCTCCACCAGCTGGCCGATCGGAAAGGTCAGGTCCTTCGGGGATCCACCCTGGCGGCTAAGCGCGATGCAGTTGCGGATCGCCTCCTCGGCGCCCTCGACGCATCTGGAAACGCGGGCGATCGGCGTATGCGGGAAGACGAACTCGCCGGGTCTTTTCAGAAAGCGGATGACGCAGTCGTTCTCTTCGGCCCAATCGACGAGCGACTCCGTTTCGATCTGCTGCAGGTAGCCATCATCCGGCATGGAGATCTCTTCGCCCTGCTCCCAGTCGATCGCGTCCGGCCGAGCGGGCGGGTCCTGATCCAAGGTCAATCGCGCCATGCCCTTCAGGACGTCGTCGTGGACCAGGTCGATGACGGTGTCGACGTTGATGCGGCTGGCGACATGATGGATGAAATAGATCAGCAGGGCGATGCATGCGCCGGCTAGTACCAGACCGATGGTCACGCCCAGCGCTGGAACGAAGGCGGAGTCCTCCCCGCCCCGCACCGAACGCAGGACGATCAGGGCATAGCCAAAGGTGCCGAGGAAGACGCCCAAGGTCACCTGATTGCCCCGGTCGCGCATGAAGTTCCGCAGCAGGCGCGGCCCCATCTGGCTGGAGGCCAGGGTCAGGGCTGCGATGGTGATGGAGAACAGGGTGCCCGCCACGCTGATCGTCGAGGAAGCGATCGCGCCGAGCAACGTCCGCGCACCGGTATCCCCGCCGGCATAGATCCACTCATCGGGAAACCAGGACGGCAAGGCTTCCGCCGCCTGAATATCAACGGCCAGGACAGCAAGGCCGCACAGGAACAGAACGATGACGGCCGGCAGGGTCCAGAAGGCGTCGGTCAGTTCCAGAACGATCTTGCGAAGATGCGCCTTCATGTATCGCTCTGGCCTCTCGGATGAATGGACACCTGCCCTGAGGCAGAGCCTAGGCGATCACACCGGCTCACGGCGGGGGCCGAGACCGGACTAGGCGAACCGCGGTCGAACGGAGTGGTTCCCCCTCGCAGGTGCATCAGTTGCCGATGAGAGCCGCCGGAGGGATAATCAGGCCATTGCGGACCGGAAGTTCCCGCGGGCAGGGCGCGACCGGCAAGCAAGCCGCCACCGTCGCCGGACGAGAGCCCGAAGCGCTCGGCCTGTGAGGCTGTGATGACCGACAGGTTTGCGCCGGTGTCCAGCACGAACTGGCCGCTCCGACCGTTGATCGTCGCCTCGATCAGATGGTGCCCCGGATCAACCTCTCGCACCGGAACCGCCGAGAAGCCCAGCAGGCAGAGCGCGTGATCCACCGTCCCTGACTCACCCGGTCGATACTCAGGAGCGGGTCCTGCGCCCGATCCTGCGCCTTGGTCGCAGGCCGCGAGGAGGAGGAGAGCCGCAAGCCCCAGCCCCCTGGAAACGCCGGAGGGCCTGCTCACGGATGTCGCGCCGGCGACGACGAGCGCCTTACGCTCAAGCCGGTATTGCGGACAGTCATCGTGCCTCCTGCCGTCGGTGTGCTTGGGTATGGGGATCGAACCGGTTGGCGCCGCCCCGGTTCCCGAGGCTGCCGATCGAACACGGGCCGACAAGGCCGTTTCACCCCTCGCAACCTTGAGCCAATAGCCACGCTATGCATCCATGCTAAAAGCCAAGATGAACCCACGCGTGTTCTGGGGGGCGAGCCTGATCGTCGGCCTGCTGCTGGCCGTCGCCGTGGCCGCACCGGGCGAGTCCGACCGTCTGTTCCAGGCTGCCCAAGCCTGGGTTATCGGCACCTTCGGCTGGTTCTACATCCTTTCCGTAGCGGGATTCCTGCTGGTCGTTCTGGCTCTGGCGTTTGGGCCGACCGGGGCGTTGAAGCTCGGCCCGGACGACTCGGAGCCCGACTTTCCCTATGTGTCGTGGCTGGCCATGCTGTTCGCCGCCGGGATGGGCATCGGCCTGATGTATTTCGCGGTCGCCGAGCCGATCCAGCACTATGCAACCCCGCCCGAGGCCCCGCCCGGAACCTTCGACGCGGCCCGGGAGGCGATGGTCATCACCTTCACCCACTGGGGCGTGCACGCCTGGGCCATCTACGCCCTGGTTGGGCTGAGCCTGGCCTATTTCGCCCACCGCAAGGGCCTGCCGCTGACGCTGCGATCCGGCCTGGCCCCCTTGCTGGGAAAACGGATCGACGGTCCGATCGGCGACGCGGTCGACATCTTCGCCATCTGCGGCACCCTTTTCGGGATCGCCACCTCGCTGGGGCTGGGGGTTTCGCAGATCAACAGCGGCCTGAGCTATCTGACAGGCCTGCCCAATACGCCATGGATGCAGGTCGGACTGATCGCCCTGGTGATGGCGGCCGCGACCGCCTCGGTGCTAACCGGGCTGGACAAGGGCGTGCGCCGGCTGTCGGAGCTGAACCTCGTCCTCGCGGTGCTGCTGATGCTGTTCGTGCTGGCCGTGGGACCCACGGGGTTCCTGCTGAAGGCGCTGGTGCAGAATTTCGGCCTGTATCTGGACCACTTCTTCGTCCGCACCTTCAATCTCTACGCCTATGAGCCGCGCGGCTGGATGGCGAATTGGACGCTGTTCTACTGGGCCTGGTGGATCGCCTGGTCGCCGTTCGTCGGCATGTTCATCGCCCGGATCTCGCGCGGCCGCACCGTTCGGGAGTTCGTGATCGGCGTGCTGCTGGTGCCCACCGGCTTCACCTTCCTGTGGATGACAATTTTCGGCAACACCGCCATCAGCCTGGACATGGGCGCAGCGGCGGGCGCGATCTCGCAGGCCGTGACAGCGGACCTGTCGACGGCCATCTTCCAGTTCCTCGAAGAACTCCCGGGCACCGCGATCACCTCGACCCTGGTCGTCCTGCTGGTGGCGGTATTCTTCGTCACCTCGGCCGATTCAGGATCCCTGGTGATCGACACCATCGCGTCCGGCGGCGCTGATGACACGCCGCGCTGGCAGCGGGTCTACTGGTGCTCGCTGGAGGGCCTGGCCGCGGCCGTGTTGCTGCTCGCGGGCGGGCTCGGCGCCTTGCAGGCCGCGACCCTGGTGGCGGCCCTGCCCTTCGCGGTCATCATGATCCTGCTGGCCGCCGGACTGATCCGACAGATGAACGCGGACCTGACCGGCCGGGTGGTCGAAACCGAGGGCGCGCCCCTCGCCGCGCAGCTGAAGCGGATCCTGTCGCCGGCGAGCCGCCACGACATCGACCGTCAGATCGACCAGATAGGCGCGCCCGCGCTGGAGACCGTACGGGAAGGCCTGGCGGCGGAAGGACTGACGGCGACTGTCACCCGCGACGCGGGCGGGCTGTCCCTGACTGCCGCCACGGGAGGAGCACCCGCGTTCCATTACCGCTTGTGTCCGCGCGAGCGCCCGCGTCCGGTCGTCACCTCACGGGATGCGCCGGAACGGCGGCGGGCAACGGAATGGCGGCTTTCAGCCCACTCCGACGGCGTCACACGCCCGCGCGACCTGACCGGGTTCACGGCTCAGCAGATTGTCGCCGACGTGCTCGCACATCTGCAGTCCTGGCGGACAGGCTGATGCCGACGGCCCTCGATCTCGCTGCCCCCGGAGTTCTGCGATCGCCCGGAGCCGACCGGGAAGGAGCCGCGCCGTGTTGAACGGCGCTCACGCCTTCATTCAGCCATTCGCTCTCATCCTTGAACTGCTCGGCGCCGGCGTCATCGTCGGTTCCGTCGGGCTTGCGACTCTTCTTTTTGTGATCAGAGGCGCCCGAGATCGGGACTGGCGAGAGGCCTACAAGACCTATCGCGCGAACCTCGGGCGCGGGATTCTGCTCGGACTGGAGTTCCTGGTCGGCGCCGACATCATCAGCACGATCACGGCCCCGCTGACGCTGGAGACCGTCGGCCTCCTCGGTCTCGTCATCCTGATCCGCACCTTCCTGAGTTTCTCGCTCGAGACGGAGATCGAGGGGTGCTGGCCCTGGCGTCGTTCTGAGCGGCGAGACGAGAAGCGGGCGTCGGGACGTTAGCCTGCGCCATGGCAGGCTAACCAGCCGACCGCGATCGATGGGAGGGTTCCGGCCGCGGCCAGCAGACCCCCCATCTAGGGATCGACGCCTTCAATCAGATCAGAAGTGGGTTTCAGCAGGTCCCGGGCTGCGTCGTTGACGGTCGGTCCCGGCACAGGCTCCGGTCGCGACGCTCGGCGCGTGGTCTCGATATTCTTCGAGAGACCCAGAGCTCCCAGAGCATCATCACCCTCGCGACCCAGGATGCTGCGAATCCTCAAATCCGTCTGCGGGAAGGGGATTTCGATGCCCGCGGCGTCCAAAGCGTCCGCGATGGCCCAGGTATAGGCTGCGTGCATGGCGGCGGGCCGCTTGACCGCCTCCTGCGTCGGCCAGACAAGTAGCTCGAAGTTCAGGCTGCTGTCGCCGAACCCGACCAGCCAGACCTGGCTGGTGCGCACATCGGTCTCGGGCAGGGTGAACGGCGAGGCTCTCGCTGCGGCCAGCACGGCATCGCGGACCTCACCGCGATCCGCCCCATAGGCGACGGAGAATGGAATGTGGATCCTGCGGGTATCCCCCTTGAGGGTCCAGTTGGTGACCGGACCTTCGATGAGATGGGAGTTCGGAATGATGACGTTGACGTTGTCGTTCGTGCGAATCCGCGTCGCGCGCGGTCCGATCTCGGCGATGGCGCCGCGCGTTCCGCCTTCCAGTTCCACGTAGTCGCCCACTGAGACCATCCGATCGAAGATCAGGAAGATGCCCGAGACGAACTCCTTGACCACGCCCTGAAGGCCCAGGCCCACGCCGATGCCGATGGCCCCCGCGAAGACCGCGAGCGATGACAGATTGAGGCCCGCCGTGGACAGCCCGACCACGGCGCCGATGATGATCACCCCGTAGCCGGTCAGTTTTTCCAGCAGATAGAGAAGCTGGGCGCTGCGTTGCGCCCGCGACCGGACCCGTCGAATGCCCCGCGTCAGAAGCCACGAAACAACGATGGCTATCGTGAGGATGACGGCGCCGGAGGCCAGTCCGCCTACCGTGATCACGCTGCCGCCGATGTTGACGATCCTGGCGTCGTCCAGACCGCCGATGTCCGGAATCATCTCGGCACCCATGATCATGTAGCGGCTCCTGTCCGCTCCGGTTCCGCGCCGTCCATCATTCCGGTGACGCAGCCGGGGTTGCCGAAGGGCCAGCCAACGTCTGGATCGCCTCCCGGAGGGCCTTCGCACCGAAAGGCTTGAGCATCACGGCATCGGCCAGGCCGCCGAGGGCCGAGAGCGCCGTGACATCCCCCGACATGAGGATCGTCGGCACGCCCCACCGGGCCTTGAGGGAGCGCGCGAGATCGATGCCATTCGCGTCGCTCGACAGATTGATGTCGACGAGAGCGACATCGACGTCATGCAGCGCTGCGGAAACTTCAGCGGCGTCCGCGCTTTCGAATGGGCCCACCAAGCAATGGCCCGCCTCGGAGAGGATGGACATGATTCCGGCCGCCACATCCGGATCGTCCTCGACCACCATGATGGTTTGCATGTCCCCTGCATAAGCGGTCTCCGACGCCTGCTGCGGCACGAGCATCGTCCGCAGATCCAACCAGACGTCCGCTGGCTCCCGGTTGGTTGTCAGATCGAAGATCCGCGCCAAGGCCGCGAGTTCGGCCTTTTTGTCAGCGAAGAGATGGTGTGTCGGGTCGCGCAGGCCGTTCCGTCCGCATCGATCACGCGGATCGTCGCCGGCGGGAACTTCTTCACGCCCTTTAGGATGGTGTGCGGCGGCGGCACCACGGCATGGAACGTCATATAATGGTGCAGGCCGACTGGATCGATGGTCTTGTCCACGTCACCCGCCGCCAACAGGGCCGGCAGGGTCGAGGCGAAACGCAAGCGCTTGCCCTGCTCGGCCAGATACAGCGGCTTGATGCCGAACCGGTCGCGCGCGATCACGGTGCGGCCCGTGTCCCGCTCATGCAGGACGAAGGCGAACATGCCCTTGAAACGCTCGACGCAGGCCTCGCCCCAGGCCTTCCAGGCCTTGATGATCACCTCGGTGTCGCCGTCCGAGAAGAAGCGGAACCCCATGCCCTGCAGCTCTGCACGCAGTTCGGGATAGTTATAGATGCAGCCGTTGAACGCCAGGGTCACGCCCAGGTCGGCGTCCACCATCGGCTGCTGCGCCTTCTCGGACAGGTCGATGATCATCAGGCGCCGGTGCCCCAGCCCAACCGGGCCGCGCATCACGATGCCGGATCCGTCCGGTCCCCGAGGCGAGAGCGCATCGGTCATGCGTTGGACGGCGCCCGCGTCAGCCGGTCGCCCGTCGAAATTGATCTCGCCGCTCAGACCGCACATGGGTCCTCCTTGAAATGTGGAAGCAGCGTGTACAAATGGTTAGCGTACGAAAGAGTTCAACCCGATGACCGATATTTCTCCCGAACCGATGCCGGATCCGACCGCGTCCCTGGTGCGATCAGTCCGAAGGATCGCGCAGGCGATCGATGTGCGATCCCGCGAGATCGCGCGGCTGACAGGCCTGACCCTGCCCCAGCTGGTGGTGCTTCAATCGATCCGCGCCCAAGGTGAAGTCAGTACCAGTGCGATCTCTCGTGACGTCTCGATGTCACCGCCGACGGTGGTCGCAGTGCTGGATCGTTTGGAAGCGCACGGCATGGTCATCCGCTATCGTTCAACCACGGATCGCCGGATCGTACATGCCCGGTTGACGGATCAGGGACGCGAAGCCCTGACCACCGCGCCAGGCCTGCTACGCAGCGAAGCACTGCACCGCTGGTCAACATTGCCGCTGGACCAGAAGCAGGCTCTCGCGGACGCTATGGAGTTGCTGTCGGCGCTAATGACGGCCGACGCGCCCAACAGCAATCTGTCGACTGCTCAGGCATGAGCGAGCGGTAGCAAGGGCTCTGGTCGCCTGAGGACACCTCGATCGTTGGACTGACATCGCCGGGGTTGCTTGAGGCCCGCGCGCTTTTTCGCCTCACACGGGCCGCTCATGCCCGTCTGCAATCGCGTCACCGCCGTGATCATCCGCACCAGTCTAAAGCGCCTCACGGCCTGGGGGACAAGGGCGAACGCTTCCACCTAGTCCAACCCTGGTATAGCTCAGCCCATGGCTTCCACCGACTTCAACTTCATCAACGCAGCCGGCCGCAAGTTGTCCGGCGTTTTAGAGAGCGGCCAAGATCAGGTGCGCGCTTGGGCGGTGTTTGCCCACTGTTTCACCTGCGACAAGACCTCGCTGGCGGCGACGCATCTTAGCCGTGCGCTGGCCGAGCGGGGCATCGGGACACTCCGCTTTGACCTTACCGGCCTCGGCGAGAGCGAGGGCGCGTTCGGCAAGGGGCTTTCCGGCGACATCCAGGACGTGGTCTGCGCCGCGCAGGCCATGGCCAGAATGGACATGGCGCCTCAGTTGCTGGTCGGCCATAGTTTCGGCGGGGCCGCGGTGCTGGCCGCGGCGGGCGAACTGGAAATGATAAAGGCTGTAGCCGTTATCGGTGCGCCGTTTGATGCTGAACATTTGCTGACGCACATTGGCCCGACGCTTGAGGCCGCCCCGGAAGGAGATACGGTCCTGGTCGAGATCGGCGGGCGGACCTTTGAACTCGGCGCAGACTTCGTGCGCGATATCTGCGGCCAGAACCAGAAGGCCAGAATTGAAGACCTGGGCCGAGCCCTGTTGGTGCTTCACTCACCGACTGATGATGTCGTCTCGATCGACAATGCGGCGGGTATCTTTCTCACCGCGCGTCACCCAAAAAGTTTTGTCTCGCTGGACCGCGCCAACCATTTGCTGACCGACAAGGCCGATTCTCACTATGCGGCGTCGGTGATCGCCGTCTGGGCCGATCGCTATCTTGACCTGCCCCAGATTCGTTGAGGCGCCTGCGACACCGACGTCGCCAATCAGCGTGTCGCGAGCCTAACGGGTCCACTTGCATCGAGCCCTGCGTTGCAGTTTTCGTGGTGTCTGCTGAAAGGGGCCCCGCTTCCCAGATACTTCCCAGAAACGGCACGAAACGTCGAACAAAGCGGGAAAATCGCCGACGCCAAACTCCGTGATTACAACGATTTAGCGCAGAACGCTCTTCGTTCACACCGAGGGGGTCGCAGGTTCAATCCCTGCAGCATCCACCATTTTTCTGGCGAGCAGCCGCGACACCAACTCTGCCCCGGGGTTTCGGTTCGAGGCGAGAGCCCCCCTCCTCCACCCGTTTCTCTCATTCCTCTCGTGACGCCGCGCTGGCCTGACGCACGGCCTCGAACTCGTTGCCGGGCGTCCAGGCGGGCCAGTCCGAGCCCTCGGCCAGATCACGGCCGACCCGGTAAAGCAGTTGTACGTCCCGGGCCGCCCCCTCCATGGACCAGTCGGCGGCCCATTCGTCGGTCGGCTGATGATAGCGGTCGCGGACATAGGCGCGGCTGGCGTCCGAGGCGCCGGTGAAGCCGGCGGCGGCGAACAGGGCCGGGACGCCCATCTTCGCCAGCGGGAAATGGTCCGAGCGATAGAAGGCGCCGACCTGGGGGGCCGGATCGGGGATCAGGGACCGCCCCTCCTCCGACGCCAGATCGGCGAGCCGGTTCTGGGCGTCGGTCTTGCCGAAGCCGATGACCACGATCTCGGACGACGCCGGGCCGGGCAGCAAACTGTCCATATTGATGTTGACCACCGTGGTCTCCAGCGGAACCAGCGGATGCGCCGCATAGTAGTAGGCGCCCAGCAGCCCGGCCTCCTCCGCCGCCCAGGAGACAAACAGGACCGAGCGGTCGGTGCGCGGCGCCTCGGCATAGAGACGCGCCAGTTCCAGCACCGCCGCCACCCCCGTCGCGTTATCCACGGCGCCGTTATAGATGTCGTCGCCGGCCGCATTGGCGACCGCGCGGCCGTAGGCGTCCCAGTGGGCCCCGTACATGACGGTCTCGTCCGGACGGCTGGTCCCCGGCAGGCGGGCGGCGACGTTGCGGGTCGTCAGGCGGCTGAAGGTCTGGCCGAAATCGAGCGACATCGTCACCCCGTCCAGCGCCACGGGCCGGAAGTCCGACGACTGGGCCGCGGTCTTCAGGGTCGCATAGTCGAGGCCCGCCGCCGTCATCAACCGCGCCGCCTGTGCCTGCTGGATCCAGCCCTGGGCCTGAACCCGCTCGCGCTCCGGATCGGCGCGGACGATGTCCAGGCCGGGGGCGGTGGAGGAGTTCTGCAAAGTGTTCCACGGATAGCCGGCGCCCGCCGTCTCATGGATCACGAAGACCGCCGCCGCGCCGCGTCGGGCCGCCTCCTCGAATTTGTAGACCCAGCGGCCGTACCAGGTCATGCCCTGGCCGTCGAAACGGTTCGCCGTGGGGCTGTCAGGCGCGACCTCGAAGTCCGGGTCGTTGACCAGCATCAGCACGACCTTGCCGCGGACATCGAAACCCTTGAAGTCATCCCAGCCGCGCTCCGGCGCATCGACGCCGTAGCCGACGAAGACCACCGGCGCTTCGGTGATGGTGATGTGGTCTTGGGGCCGGTGGCTGTTGGCGATGATGTCGGTCCCGCGCTGGAGCGTGATCGTCTCGCCGCCGGCCCTGGCCGTGATCACCGCCGGTCCGTCCTGGACGAAGCGGTTGATCGGCACGGTCTGGAACCAGGTCCCGTCGTCGCCGGCGGGTTCGAGGCCCAGGGCCCGGAACTGTCCCGCGATCCAGGTGACCGACTTCTCCTCGCCCGGCGTGGTCGGGGCGCGCCCTTCGAATTCATCCCCGGCGAGCACGGCGACGGCCGCGTTCAGCCGCTCCGGATCGACCCGGCCTTCCTGGGCGACGGCGGCCGAGGCGGAAACGACACAGGCGGCGAGGACTGCGAGGCGGAGGCGTGCGGACATGGGGCGCTCATTCAACAACTGGACCTTGACCCTGATCCTCCGGGTCGCCGCTGTCGAGCGATACGGCGACCGAACAACATTCAGCATGAGCCTCGCGCTGGCGCGCCGATGAGGGCAAGGTCCAGACCCAAGCTCGATCGGGAAGGCGACCATGACGCTGTATCTTCTTGCTCTCGCCATCGGCGTCGTCGCCGGTCTACGCGCCATGACCGCGCCCGCCGCCATCGCCTGGGCCGCCTGGCTGGGCATCGTGCCGCTGGTCGGGACCCCACTGGCTTTCCTTGGTCATATCGCGGCGCCGATCATCCTGACTCTCGCGGCGATCGCGGAGTTGATCACCGACCAGTTGCCGAAGACGCCGAGCCGCAAGCTCCCGGTCCAGTTCATCGCCCGCATCCTGATGGGCGGCCTGGGCGGGGCCGCCATCGGCATCGCGGGGGGATCGCTGGTCGGGGGTCTGGTCGCGGGCGTCCTCGGCGCCGTGACCGGGACCTATGGCGGGGCCGAGGCCCGGGCTCGGCTGGCCACGGCGTTCGACCGCGATCTGCCCGCCGCCCTGATCGAGGACGTCGTCGCGGTCAGCGGGGCTGTGCTGATCATCGCTCTGATCTGATACAGGGTCCTGATGAAAACCTATGACGCCATCATTGTCGGGGCGGGTCAGGCCGGGCCGCCATTGGCTGAACGGCTGGTCGCGGCAGGCCAGACCGTCTGTCTGGTCGAGCGCGGGCGGTTCGGCGGCACCTGTGTCAACACCGGCTGCATGCCGACCAAGACCCTGGTCGCCAGCGCCCACGCCGCCCACATCGCCCGCCGCGCCGGAGATTTCGGCGTCATCGCCGGCCCGGTCTCGATCGACTTCGCCAGGGTGATGGCGCGGAAGGACAAGGTCGTCGATACGGCCAGCAGCGGCGTCCGCGGCTGGCTGGACGGGATGAAGGGATGCACCGTCCTGGAAGGCCACGCCCGCTTCCTGTCGCCGACGGAGATGCAGGTCGGCGAGTCGCGGATCTCCGCCCCCAGGATCTTCCTCAACCTCGGCGGACGGGCGGTCATTCCCGACATGCCGGGCGTGCACGACGTGCCGGTCCTGACCAACACGACGATCCTGCAACTGACCGCGCTGCCGGAGCATCTGGTCATCGTCGGCGGCAGCTATATCGGGCTGGAGTTCGCCCAGATGTTCCGGCGCTTCGGCTCCGAGGTGACCGTTGTCGAGAAGGGCGACCGGATCATCCAGCGTGAGGATACGGACATCTCTGAGGCCATCCAGGCGGCGCTGGAGGCCGAGGGCGTCCGCTTCCGGCTGAAGGCTGACTGCATCACCTTCGCCATGCGCGGCGACCAAATCGCCGTCGGCGTCGACTGCACCGACAACGAGCCGAAGGTGCTGGGAACCCACGTCCTGCTGGCCGTCGGTCGGCGGCCCAACACCGACGATCTGGATCTCGACAAGGCCGGGATCGCTGTCGATGCCCGGGGCACCATCACCGTCGATGACCAGCTGCGAACGACCGTTGACGGCATCTGGGCTCTGGGCGACTGCAACGGGCGCGGAGCCTTCACCCACACCGCCTACAACGATTTCGAGATCGTGGCCGACAACCTTCTGGCCGGCGCGGACCGGAAGGTGACCGACCGGATCGACACCTACGCCCTCTATGTCGATCCGCCTCTGGGTCGGGTCGGGCTGACAGAGGCTCAGGCGCTGGCCGCCGGTCACCGTATCGAGGTCGGGGTCCGTCCCATGACCCGGGTCGGCCGCGCCGTCGAGAAGGACGAGACCCGGGGGCTGATGAAGATCGTCATCGATGCGGACACCCAGGCCATCCTGGGCGGCGCCATCCTCGGCCCCGGCGGTGACGAGGCGATCCATGCCGTCGTCAACGCCATGGCATCAGGGGCCAGAGCGTCCACCCTGCAGCACACGGTGCATATTCACCCGACCGTGTCGGAACTGATCCCCACGATCGTCGGCGAAAGGAAACCCGTGTCATGAGCGACCGCGGCGGATACCTGACGACGGTCAACACCGTGACGCCGGGCACCGGGGGCTGCGAGGACTGCCCGAAGACCGGATCGTTGGGGCGCATCTCTGTGCACGACGCCTCGTCAACCTGTCCGACCGGACGCCGCAGCCGGGTCTGATCCCGCGCTACGGCTGACGGTGATTGAGGCGAAGGCGGACGCGCGCTAGGAACGCGCCATGCAGTGGCTTCCCTCCGACCGTCCCATTCTCGAAGCCGCGATGGCGGCGTTCCGCGCCGGCGACTGGCGCTCCGCCAGGGCGCGGCTGGAAGAGGCCACGGCCACGGGTCGGGCAGACGCCGGCGCCCATGCACTGCTCGCCACCGCCCTCTGGAATCTGGACGAGACGGATGCGGCGCTGGACGCGGCGAACCGCGCTTTACAGCTTGATCCGCGCCAGCTGCGAGCCCTGCTGGTCAAGGCCGAGGCTCTGGCGGCCAAGGGCGAGCGCAGAGAGGCCAATGCGCATTTCGGGCTAGTCGAGGCGGCGGCCGCCGGCCATCCCTCCCTGGCTCCGGACCTCGTCGCTGGCGTGGCCCGAACGAGGGCGCGACGGGAACAGTTGAAGACCGATCTAGAGGGCTTCGTGCGCTCCGAACTGGCCGACGCCGGCTATCGCGAGGGCAGGGCGCCGGAGCGGTTCACCCATGCCCTGGAGGTCCTGACCGGCCGCCGCAAGCTGTACGTCCAGCAACCACGCTTTCTCTATTACCCGGGTCTCCCGGACGTGGAGTTCTATCCACGCGAGGCGACGCCCTGGATGGACGCGGTCGAGGACGCCACGGATGCCGTCGCCGCGGAAGTCATGAACGTCATCGACGAGGACAAGGCCTTTGAGCCCTACGTCCAGTCCAAGGATGACATGATAATTCGTGCGCCGTCGAAACTGACCGACAACATGGACTGGAATTCCTACTACCTGTGGAAGGATGGCCGGGAGACGGAGAACGTGGCCCGCTTCCGCAACACGATGGCGGTGATGAACGCAGCCCCGCTGTGCCACGTGAACGGCCGCTCGCCGCTGATCAACTTTTCGCAGCTGAAATCCGGCGCGCACATCACGCCTCACACCGGCGTGGTGAATACCCGGCTGCTGTGCCACCTGCCGCTGGTCGTGCCGCCGAACTGTGTGTTCCGCGTCGGCAACCAGACCCGCACCTGGGAAAAAGGCAAGGCCTGGATGTTCAACGACTCGATCGAACACGAGGCCTGGAACCGCAGCGATAGCACGCGGATCGTCTTGATCTTCGACGTCTGGCGCCCCGAGCTGGACGAGGAAGAACGGCGGCTCATCTCGACCCTGCTTCAGTCGATGGACGCCTATGCGCCGCCGACGGGGTCGTGGGACTGATCGGCTACAGGATCGCCAGGGCCCGATAGAGGGGCACGGTCTGGTCGAGGAAGCGGCGCGCCATGTGGCCGATCGCCGCCAGATTATCCTCGGGGGTAACCGCCTCGTGGCCATTGCGCACGGCGCGTTCGTTGGTGGTCTCGAACACCTGCCAGACCGAGTGGGCGATCTCGCCTGTCGTGCGGGCCCCGGCGAGCCAGGCGCGCAGGAACAGCTGGGCCGACCGGGGCGTCAGGATGCCGCCGCCGGTCACGGGCGAGGCCATATGTTTCAGGTGCGGTCCGGTCACCGCGCGGTCAAGGACGAGGCGATTGCAGGCGTCGCATCGCGCGCGGACTTCAGGCGTGAAGGCCTGCGCCGGCCTGAGCACGCCCATGCCCACAAGGTTGATCAGGGCGGCAATGACGTCGCTGCGCCGAAGGGTCGAGACGCCGGACGCGGCCATCAACTCGGTAGTCGTCTTCGGGCGGAAGTCGTCGTTCGCCAAGGCGACGGCCAGGGGGCCGTAGGTCGTTTCAGACAGAACGACCTCGCCCTGGGCGCCGGTCAGCTGGAAGTCGATCTCGTCGAGGCCGCAGATGAGAACGAAGGCCTGGGCGTCGAGGCGCGCCGCCTTTTCGGAGGGCGACAGCGTGCGTGTCGCTTTCGCGAAGACATCGGGGCGGAACTGCTGGTTGACCAGGAAGTCGCGGACGGACTCGCGCAGGACTGTATCCTTCTGCCGGTCCAGCAGGGCGAGGCCGGCGGGCGGGAGATGGATGGCGTTGACCCGGTCCAGAAGGCGCGCGGAGGTGACGAAGCCGAGGTGCGCCTCCGCCAGGGCCTGGGCCACCTCCGAGAAATACGGGACGTGCCAGTCGGCGTTGAGATATTCGTGGCCGATGTACTGCGCGCCGACCTTGCGCAGGGACGCGGCATGGCTGGCGGCGGGGCGGTTGTCGGCGAAGAAGCGGCCGTCGGCGGCCGCGACATCCTCCATGAACTCCAGCGCCGCTTCGATCCGGCCTTCGGCGTCGCCGCCCGGTCGCGCGGCATGGCCCAGTTTCAGCAGGTGGCGCACCGGCGACCGCGACGCCCAGCCCGGCTGGCAGTTGTAGCTCAAGTAGACGACGCCTCGGGGCTTCAGCCGGTCCCGGATCAGGTCGACAATGACCCGCCGGCTGGTATCCGAAACCCAGCTCCAGACTCCGTGCAGGGTTATGATGTCGAACAGCGGCAGGTCGTCCCGGGCCGCGAACGCCTCGAAGCTCCGGGCGTCCAGATGCAGGGTGCCGTTGAACGAAGCCGCCAGCTCCCGTGCAGTCGCGACATGGGCCGGATTGATATCGACGCCCCAATAGTCGCCGAGGTTGGCGGCGGCGTGAACCGCCAGCGACACCCCCTGCCCCATGCCCAGTTCCAGGTAGGTCGGCGCCTCTGGAACGGCGACATCGACCCCCGCAATCAGGCCACAGAACCGCAGATGGGCCGGCCCCAGCTCGTGGTAGTAGCCGGCAGTGTATTCCAGCTCCGCGTAGTGGCCCTGGTTGTCACCTGGTGTCGCGCTCATGCGCCCCTCATGCACCAGACGAGCCCCGCGAGGCGAGGTCCATCTATCAGGAGGCGGCGGGCTTGTTCGCCGGGCACCAGGCCGAGGTGACCTCGATCTTGCCGGGTGAGGCGTCGTCCTCGACAGCGAAGGAGCTGGCGAAATACTGGGGCACCTCGTCCTGGGTCATAGACATCAGCGCCAGGCCTTCCCAGTCGTTCATCGCGGCGCGGACGGCGGTGACGTCGCCGGGGGGCGTCTGGGCCTCCAGCGCCCCCTGCTTCAGAGCCAGATAAGCCATGCAGGCGACCGCCTGATCGGCGCCGGTCGCGCCGCTGACCACCTCAGCGACCGGGGTTGCGGGCACGGCCGGGGCCTTGGGCTCCTCCTGCTGGCAGGCGCCGAGGGCGAGAACGGCGGCGGCCACGGCGGCGGCGCGAAGGATGGTCATCGGCTTTACTCCTGTTGAAATCGGGACAGGCTCAGTGCGAACCAGAGTTATAGCCGCTGGAGGCCAGGCGCAGGACGACGTCGTCCACCTGCACCCCGCCCCGGTCGATGACCAGATTCTGGTAGTTGCGCTGGCCTTCCATGGTCTCGGCCTCGACGTTATCGACCTCGGCGACGAACTGGCGGCGCAGATAGGTGGCCAGTTCGCCCGCCGTCACGGCGCCATCGCCGTCTCCGTCGCCCGCCCCGGCCAGACCGGCGCGCAGGAAGTGGGACAGATAGCCGCCGGCCTCGAACTTGTCGGCCACCGCGCTGGTCAGGTCTTCCTCGGACGAGAACAGGCCCATGACGCCCGGGCGGTCGACCACGTTGCGGGCGAAGCCGCCGGAGAAGCAGCTGTCGAGCACCAGCAGTGACAGGCGGGTGTTCAGCCCGTCGAACAGCTGGGCCATCTCCTGGTCGGTGATCTCGCCGTCGCGCAGGACGATGGACTCGGTGCGGCCGTCCGGCTCCACCGAGCTGGCCTGGGTGTCTTCCTGGCTGCCGTGGCCGGAGAAGAAGAACAGGAACATGTCGTCGGGTCCGGCCTGACGCGAGACCTGCTGGAAGGCGCGACGCACGCCGCCGACGGTGGCCTCAGCATTGGTCAGCACGACGCTGGAGGGGTTCAACACCCCGCCCCGCTGCAGCGTCTCGGCCAGCTTCTCGGCGTCTTCATCCGTGTACGGAAGATCGTTGGCGACGTCGCCGTAGTCAGAGATGCCGACCATGATGGCGAAGACGCGCGGGCCGCCCTGGACCGAAGCCTGGCGCGGCGATCCCTGGCTCGGGACGACCGCGAACCGGTACGATCCGGTCTCGCCGGCGGCGTAGGAGGTGACCATCACCTGATACTCGCCGTCTTCCTGGATGACTGTGTCCAGACGGCTGTTGGTGCCGTCCTCGCCGTCATCGTTGTCCAGCTGTTCGCCCGAGGGCGTGGTCAGGATGATGTAGGCGTCAAATGCCGAAGAGGTGAGTTCCGCCGCTATCCGCTGGCCGCGTCGGCCAGTGAACGTGAATGTGTCGACGTATTCGCCGCTGTCCAGCTGCTCGTCGCCCGATTGAAGCGCGCCCCCGACAGTGTCGCCGATCGAGATCGAACCGCCCTCCACGTCCTGACGCTGGCCGCGATCCTCGACGTAGGAGTCCTGACGCGGACGCCCTTGCAACGCACGGCCGTCGGCCGGAAGGGCCGCCAGACGATACGAACCCTGTTCGCCGGCTTCGTAACTGGTCGCCGTGATCTGGTAGTCACCATCCTGCGGCAGGGTCACGAACAGGCGGCTGTCGCGGCTGCCGTCGGCGTCCGGATCGTCGTCGTTGAACTCCGACAGGCCCGGTCCCTCGATGGCGATGTACGGGTCGAACACCGGGGACGACAGGCGCAGGTCCAGCTGCTGACCACGGCGGCCGCGCAGGGTGTAGGTGTTGATGTATTCGCCGCTGTTCAGCTGGCGATCGCCCTGCCCGAGGTTCCCGTTGATCGTCTGGCCCAGCTGGATCACGCCGTCCGCCTGACGCGACGGCGGTTGGTAGGTCGGCTGGGGCTGACGGCCGCCCCCGGCAAAGGGCGCGCGTCCGCCCTGTTCGGCCAGGATCTGGTAGCGACCCGTCTCATTGGCGCCGAAGCTGGTCGCCGAAATCTCCACCGTACCATCGGCGACGGCAGTGAAGGTCAGGCGGCTGTTGCGGCCGCCGCGCTGGCCCGGATCGTCGTCATTGTCCTCGCTGAGGCCCCCTGGTCCGCGCACCATCACATAGGCGTCGAAATCGCCGGCATCGAGACTGACCGTGTAGGTCTCGCCGCGCCGGACCTGCAGTTCCCAGTCGTCTGCGAACTCACCGGCTTCCAGCCTGCGGTCACCCTGGGCCAGGGCGCCAGATGCGCCACGGCCAGGTTGCAGCATGCCGCCGCCCGCGTTCTGGGGGCCTCGACCGCCGCCGGCCGCCTGGGCGCGCGCACCAGCGCCAGCTCCGCTCATTGACAGGGTATAGCGGCCGCTTTCGCCCGGCTCATAGCTCGTGGCCGTGATGCGATAGGTCCCGTCGGCGGGCAGGCGCACGTCGAGGCCCGCATTGGTGCCGTCGTCGCCCGAGTCGTCGTTGTCTTCCTCGAAGTCACCCGGGCCTCGGACCAGCAGATAGGCGTCGAAATCATCGGAGCGCATGACCACCGACAGCGGCTGACCCGCCCGGCCCTGAACCTCGTAGACATCGACGAACTCGCCGGTGTCCAGTTGGTCGTCGCCGCGTGACAGGTCGCCCTGGACCGATCCGCCCGGCTGAAGCCGTTGCTGGGCGATCGCCGGCCCCGTCAGCAGCGGTGCGGCCGCCAGCGACAGTGAAAGCGCCGTAGAAAACAGGACGTTGCGCATGACGATTCTAACCCCCGAAAGACCGGCGGACATTGGCCCCTGTCGACCCCAGTGTCACTGGCTCGCGGAACGAGGGTCAGATTCCGACACGATCTCGCCGCATCACCCTCATTCGGCCTTGATCGGGGACCAAAGGCCCTGCCCCGCGAAATCTCGCCCCTGCTTGATTTCTCGCTCTCTATGAACGCCCCGCGCCGCTCGCCAATTCGGGCCCGGCGCCCTACGGAACTGCCATGCCCTTCCCTGCCAGCCATCCCGCGCTAGACCGCGCTCTGTCCGAACGCGGCTATGCCGAGCCGACCCCGGTGCAATCCGCCGTGCTGGAGGCGTCACAGGCCGAGGACGGGACCGGACGCGATCTGCTGGTCTCGGCCCAGACCGGCTCGGGCAAGACCGTGGCCTTCGGCCTGGCCCTGGCCCCGACCCTGCTCGGCGACGCCGAGAAGTTCACCGACTTCGGCAATCCGCTGGCCCTCGTCATCGCCCCGACCCGCGAACTGGCCCAGCAGGTCTCCAACGAGCTGCAGTGGCTGTACGCCCAGACCGGGGCGCGCATCGTCTCCTGCGTCGGCGGCATGGACCCCAAGGTCGAGCGGCGGGCGCTGGAGCGCGGCGCTCATATCGTCGTCGGCACGCCCGGCCGTTTGCGCGACCACCTGGAACGCGGCGCCCTCGACCTGTCGGAAGCCCGCGCCGTCGTGCTCGATGAAGCCGACGAGATGCTGGACATGGGCTTCCAGGAAGACCTGACCTTCATTCTCGACGCCGCCCCGCCCGAGCGTCGTACACTGCTGTTCTCGGCGACCCTGGCCCGCGACATCGTCCAGCTGGCCAAGACCTATCAGCGCGACGCCGTGCGCATCGACACGGTCGCCGGCAACAAGTCGCACGCCGACATCGAATACAAGGCCATCCGCGTCGCCCCGAATGAGATCGAACTCGGCGTCGTCAATGTGCTGCGCTATTTCGAGGCTCCGGGCGCCCTGGTGTTCGCCAACACGCGCGAGCGGGTGAAGCATCTGACCTCGTCGCTGCGCGAACGCGGCTTCTCCGTCGTCGGCCTGTCGGGCGAACTGACCCAGAGCCAGCGCTCCGAAGCCCTGCAGGCCTTGCGTGACGGCCACGCCCGCGTCTGCGTCGCCACCGACGTCGCCGCGCGCGGTCTGGACCTGCCCGACCTGGGCCTGGTCATCCACGCCGAGATCCCGGTCAACAAGGCCGGCCTGCTGCACCGTTCGGGCCGGACAGGCCGCGCGGGCAAGAAGGGCGTTTCCGTCCTGCTGGTCTCCTATACGCGCCGTCGCAAGGTTGAGCTGATGCTGCAGTCGGCCTCGATCGTCGCCGAATGGTCGGGGCCTCCGAGCGCCGAGATGATTATGGAGAAGGATCGCGAGCGACTGCTGGCCGATCCCGCCCTGACCGCGCCGGTCGAGGACGAGGAGGCCCTGGAGCTGGGCCGTCTGCTGCTCGAGCGCACCACGCCCGAACAGGTCGCCGCCTCCCTGATCCGCCTCTATCGCCAGAAGCTGCCGGCCCCGGAAGAGGTCTATGACGACGAGCGCATGAAGCGCGCCCAGGTCAGCGGCGTGAATGATCGCGGCCAGGCCGACGGCCCCTTGCGCGACTTCGCCCGCGGCGGCGACATGGTCTGGTTCCGCATCAACATCGGTCGCGACAAGAACGCCGATCCGAAATGGCTGTTGCCGACCCTGTGCCGCCTCGGCCACGTGACCAAGGGCGACATCGGCTCGATCAAGATCTTCGACCGCGAGACCAAGTTCGAGATCACGACGGCGGCCGAGGCCAAGTTCCGCGCCGCCATCGCGGCCGGTACCGAGGACGGCGTGACCGTCAACGACGCCGTGGCCACGGGGCCGAAGGAGCGTCCCGCCAGCCGCTGGGACAAGAAGCCCGCCGGCGATGGTGGTGATCGTCCGGAGCGGAAGCCGTGGGCCAACAAGACCGAGGGCGGCGATCGCGCGCCGCGTGCGGACAAGCCGGCGTGGAAACCCCGCGAGGATGGTGACAAGCCCGCCTGGCAGCCGCGCGAGGACAAGCCGGCCGGCGAGAAGAAGCCCTGGGTCAAGCGCGAGACGGTTCCGGCCGCCGCCGCCGACGGTGAACGGCCCAAATGGGTCAAGCGCACATCGGATGCACCGACGCCCGAGGGCAAGAAGCCGTGGGTGAAGAAGCCCCAAGCCGACCGTCCGAAGACCGCGTGGGCGCCCGCTTCCGACGCCGCTCCGGCCGCGCCCGGGGACAAGCCCTGGAAGGGCAAGCCCAAGGGCGGCGACCGTCCCTGGGCCGCCAAGGACGCGCACGGCAAGCCGGCCGGCGAGAAGAAGCCCTTCAAGGGCAAGAAGAAGCCGAACGGCTGATCTGTTTCCTTCTCCCGCAAGGGGAGAAGGATCGTGACCGAAACTCCTTCTCCGCCCCCGCGTAACCGCTTACAGTCCCGGCAAGAGACGACCCCGGGACAGGAGACACGATGGCCGACGTCGCACTCAGCGGCATTCGCAAGAGCTTCGGCGCGACAGAGGTTCTGAAGGGTGTCGACCTGACCATCGCCGACGGCGAGTTCGTGGTCTTCGTGGGTCCGTCCGGCTGTGGCAAGTCGACCCTGCTGCGCGTCATCGCCGGTCTGGAAGAGGCCGACGCGGGCGAGGTCTCGATCAGCGGGCGGGGGGTCAACGCCCTGTCGCCGTCCGACCGGGGCATCGCCATGGTGTTCCAGTCCTACGCCCTTTATCCGCACATGAGCGTGCGCCAGAACATGGCCTTCGGGCTCAGCCTGGCGAAGACAGACAAGGCCGAGATCGAGCGCCGGGTCATGGCCGCGGCCGAAACCCTGAACATCGTCGATCTGCTCGATCGCAAGCCCAAGGCCCTGTCCGGCGGCCAGCGTCAGCGCGTCGCCATCGGCCGCGCAATCGTGCGCGAGCCCCAGGTCTTCCTGTTCGACGAGCCGCTGTCGAACCTCGACGCCGCGTTGCGCGTGCGCATGCGCTACGAGTTCGCCTCGCTGCACGAGCGGCTGAAGACGACCATGATCTACGTCACCCACGACCAGGTCGAGGCCATGACCCTGGCCGACCGGATCGTGGTCCTGAACGGCGGGATGATCGAACAGGTCGGGGCGCCGATGGCGCTCTACGAACACCCCCGCACCCGCTTTGTCGCCGAGTTTATCGGCAGCCCGAAGATGAACCTGATCCCGGCCGAGGTGGTCGAAGCGTCGGCGGCAGGCGCGACCGTGCGGACAGCGGCGGGCGAGACGGTGCACGTCGCCGTTGACGCGGGCCCGGCCAGCACGGGTCAGTCGGTCATGCTGGGCGTGCGACCCGAGCATCTGACGCTGTCAGGCCCCGGCGATGCGATCCGGGGGAAGGCCGCCTTCGTGGAGACCCTGGGCAATGCGACCTATGCCTATGTCTCGCAAGCAGGAGCGAGCGAGACCCTGACGGTGCAACTGTCCGGCGACATACGTCCCAAGGTCGGCGAGGCCCTGACCCTGCATATCGACCCCGCGCGCGCGCACCTGTTCGACACGACGGGAGCAGCGTTCAGGCGGCTCTGAGAGCGGCGCCTACTCCTTCAGCCGCCAGGTCGCACCGGTCGGACCGTCCATCACCACGACGTTCAGCGCCGTCAACCGGTCGCGGATGCGGTCCGCCTCGGGCCAGTTCTTTTCGGCGCGCGCGGTGACCCGTTCGGCCAGAAGCCCCTCGACCTCGGCCTTCAGCGACTCGTCGGCGCCGCCTTCGAACCACTGGTCCGGGCTGGACAGGAGCACGCCCATGATCCGGCCGCAGGCGGCCAGTTCGGCCTTGGCGATTCCCACTGCGTGGTGATCTCCGGCCGTCATCGCCCGCTCGATCTCGCTGGACAGGGCGAACATCGTCGCCATGGCCCCCGGCGTGTTGAGGTCGTCGGAGATGGCCTCAAGGAACTCCGGCGACGGCATGTCGCCCAGCGGCGCGATCGCCTCGGCGCGACGCAGGGCCCCGTACAGCCGGTCCAGGTTCTTGCGCGACTGATCCAGCAGCGACTGGTTCCAGTCCAGCGGCTGACGATAGTGGGCCGACAGAAGCGCCCAGCGCACCACCTCGCCCGGGATCGCCTGCACCAGGTTGTGCAGCAACAGGACGTTGCCGACCGATTTGGACATCTTCTCCGCATCGACGGTCAGGAAGCCGTTGTGCATCCAGTAGCGGCTGTACTCCTCGTGCGAGGCCTCGCCGTGCGCATGGCCGTGGGCGCACACGCCCTGGGCGATCTCGTTCTCATGGTGGGGGAAGACCAGGTCGATGCCGCCGCCGTGGATGTCGATCGGCAGGCCCAGGGTCTTCTCGATCATGGCCGAACATTCGATGTGCCAGCCTGGACGGCCCTCACCCCACGGGCTCGGCCACGAGGGCTCGTCGGCCTTGGCCGGCTTCCACAGCACGAAGTCGTGCGGGTTCTTCTTGTAGGGCGAGACCTCGACCCGGGCGCCGGCGATCATGTCGTCCAGGTTCCGCCCCGACAGCGCGCCGTAGGCCGGATAGGAGGACACGTCGAACAGCACATGGCCCTCGGCGACATAGCCGCAGCCTGCGTCCACGATCTCGCCGATCTGTTCGATGATCGCGTCCATGTGGTCGGTAACGTGGGGCGCGATGTCCGGCGCCGACACGTTGAGCAGGGCCATATCGGCCAGATAGGCGGCCTCGTAGCGGGCCGTGACCTCGCCGATCGGCACGCCCTCTTTGGCGGCCTTCTGGTTGATCTTGTCGTCCACGTCGGTGACGTTGCGAGCGTAGATCACGCTCTCGCCCCCGTATTCACGCCGCAGCAGCCGGACGAGGACGTCGAACACCACGGGCGGGCGGGCGTTGCCGATGTGGGCGTAGTCGTAAACCGTCGGGCCGCAGACGTAGAGCGTCACCCGTTCCGGGTCCCGGGGGACGAAGGCACGCTTCTCGCGGCGCAGGGTGTCGTGCAGGTACAGTGTCATTTGATCGCGGTGCAGTCGGTTTTCTTGCGGGACGGGCCCTGCGTCCCATATAGCCGTGTCGACGCGGCGAATAGCCGACGTCATCGAAAAGGGAGAGCGACGCGCGTCAAACCGGAACCTTCGTTCCGGCGCTACTGGTCGCTTAGAAAACACTTCATGGACGCCAACGCCTCCAGACCGACTCTCGTCGGCAACGATCATCTGTCCCGCCCGACCCGCGAGGAGGCCCTGGCCGCCGTGCGCACCCTGATCGCATGGTCGGGTGACAATCCGGATCGGGAAGGCCTGCTGGACACGCCCAAAAGGGTCGTCGACGCCTATGGCGAATGGTTCGAGGGCTATGCGGCCGATCCGGCCAAGGAACTGAGCCGCACGTTCGAGGACGTGCAGGGCTATGACGACATGGTGCTGCTGCGCGAGATCGAGGTCGAGAGCCACTGCGAGCACCACATGGCCCCCTTCCTGGGCAAGGCCTATGTCGCCTATCTGCCGACCGAAAAGGTCGTGGGCATCTCAAAGATCGCCCGCGTGGTAGAAATCTTCTCCAAGCGTCTGCAGACGCAGGAGACCCTGACCCAGGAGATCGCCAAGGCGCTTGAGGACAACCTCAATCCCGCTGGCGTCGCCGTCCTGATCGACGCCGAGCACCAGTGCATGACGACCCGCGGCGTGCATCACCGCCATGTCTCGACCATCACCACCCGCTTCACCGGGGCCTTCAAGTCGGACCCGGCCTTGATCGAACGCTTCCTGAAGCTGGCCAAGGGCTAGAACGCCCCCCCCTCGGGGAGGGGACCGCGAAGGGGTGGAGGGGGCCGGCCGCAAACACCGAATTCGCGGTGAGCTCCCCCGTCTCTTCACTGGCCTTCGATCCACATCCCCCGATGGGGGAAGATTGTTGCGCGCGACACGCGAAAACCGCCTCCAGGGAACCGACTTCCTTCCGAGACCGCTTTACAAGCCTCGCGGCAGACGCCAAGAAACCGTCCGAACCGTAACGCGCCGCTCGCGCCCCGCTGGCCGAGCCTCCATGGAGAAACAACGCATGGGCTCCAAGCTCGCAGGTCCCGCCGGACAAGGTGGCAAGACCATCGCCCAGAACGCGGACATCAACGTCACGCCGTTCGTCGACATCATGCTGGTGCTGCTGATCATCTTCATGGTCGCCGCACCTCTCGCCACCGTCTCCATCCGCCTCGACCTGCCGCCGGCGACGCCGCCGACCGGCGAAGAGCCCAAGGAACCGGTCTACATCACGATCCAGGACACGGGCTCGATCTTCATCGCCGAGCAGCAGACCACGATCGATACCCTGGCGGTGGACGTCTGCGCCGCCCTGGGCGGCGGCTCGCCTGCCTGCCAGGAGGAGCGCGTGTTCGTCCGCGCCGAGCCGGAAGTCCGCTACAACGCCTTCATGGAAGTCATGAATGACCTGCAGAAGAACGGCTTCTACAAGGTCGGCCTGCTGAACGAAGACATCGAATAGGCCTCACGCCTTTTCAAAACGATCAGGGCCGCGTCTCGCGAGGGACGCGGCCTTTTTCATCTGCGCCACCCGCGGCTGGGCTCGGAGCCATGACACCCGAAGACCGTGTCGAAGACCGACTTTCACATCGCCTGAAGGGTGGCGTCCCGATCGATACCCCCCATATCCGGCCTCCCCGATACCTGGCCGGAGCCTTCCCCGATGTCCGAACAACTCTCCCTGACCATCGACGGCCTGAGCCTTCCCCAGATCGGCTTCGGCACCTGGCAACTCGAGCCCGCCGACGCCCGCCGCATGGTGGCGGAAGCCCTGCGCATCGGTTACCGCCACATCGACACGGCCTGGATCTACAAGAACGAGGCGGCAGTCGGCGACGGCATCCGCGATTCGGGGGTCGCGCGCGAAGATATCTGGTTGACCACCAAGATCTGGGTCGCCCACTTCGAGCACGACGCCCTGCTTCGTCAGGCCGAGGAATCGGCGGCGAGCCTCGGCTTCACCCCCGACCTTCTGCTGCTGCACTGGCCCAAGACCACCCCGACCTTCACCGAGACCCTCGGCGCGCTGAACGCAGCGAAGGACGCTGGTCTGACCCGGTCGATCGGCCTGTCGAACTTCCCCTCTGGCCAGTTCCGCGAGGCGCAGCGCCTGTCGCCCGCCCGGCTGATCACCAACCAGGTCGAATACCATCCCTATCTGTCGCTGAAGACCCTGCGAGCCACCGCTGAGGACCTCGGCTCCTCGATCACCGCCTGGTCACCGCTCGCCCAAGGCAAGATTGCGGACGATGCCGTGATCGGCGAGATCGCTCGCGCCCACGGCAAGTCCAACGGCCAGGTCACCTTGCGCTGGCTGGTGCAGCAGGGCGTCATCGCCATCCCGCGCACGCAGAAGCCCGAACGCGCCGCCGAGAATTTCGACATTTGGGATTTCGAGCTCGCCGACGAGGAGATGGCCCGCATCCACGCCCTCGCCCGCCCCGACGGCCGCCTCGGCGACTGGCTCGACAAGGACTTCAAATGGGACAAGGATTGACCCCAGACGCGCCAGCATAGGCGCGCGTGGAGGCGACCCATGGGCTCTGTTCTCGGTTTCCCCGGCATCGATCCGGGTGACGCAGCAATCGGGGCCCGCCTGAAACGCTGGCGCGAACAGCGCGGCGTAGATGTCGATGCCGTCGCCGAGGCCCTGAAGATCACCCCCGAGCAAGAGCGCCGCGCCGAGGCCGGTCGCGCCCATCTGACCTCGCTCCAGATTGCCGCCGCCACCAACCGCCTGCGCTTGCCGATGTGGGCCCTGGTCTCCGACAGCCCGGCCTACTGATGCTCCAGGGGATGCACGGCGCGGCGCGTGGCTGGCGCATCCTGTTCGCCATTGTCGGCTGGGTCGGGCTCCTCGCCCAGTACGCGCTGTCACTGGAAGCGGGGACGCGGTCTGTCTTCGGCTCGACGGTTGTCTTCTTCAGCTATTTCACGGTGCTGACCAATGTGCTGGTCGCCCTGGCCCTGACCGCTCCGGCCCTGTTCCCAGACAGTCGCATCGGCCGCTGGACGGCCAGCGAAGGGGTCCGCGCCGCCGTGGCCATGTATATTGCCGTCGTCGGCCTGATCTATCACACCCTTCTGGACGCGACCTGGAACCCTCAGGGGCTGCTGGTCTACGTCAACCAGGTCCTGCACACCGTCATGCCGATCGCCTTCGTGCTCGACTGGCTGCTGTTCGTGCCCAAGGGGCGGCTGCGCTGGATCGACCCGGTGAAGTGGCTCGCCTACCCTCTGCTCTACGGCCTCTGGACGGTGATCCACGGCCAGTTGATCGGCTGGTATCCCTACTGGTTCATCGATATCGGCGCGCTCGGCTGGGAACGGGCGGGCGTGAACTTGGCCGCCTTGCTGGCCTTCTTCCTGGTTCTCGGCCTGATCGTCGCGGCGATGGACCGCGGCCTGAGCGCCCTTGGCAAGGGTGACAGTTCCGTCACGCCGTCCTAGGCAGGCGCCCTGACCGCCCAGCCGAAAGCGACCGATGGCCTACAAATCCCTGCGCGACTTCATGGCCCAGTTGGAGGCCTCCGGCGAGCTGGTCCGCGTGTCCGAGCCAGTCTCGACCGTGCTGGAGATGACCGAGATCCAGACCCGGCTGCTCCGCAACGGCGGTCCCGCCGTCCTGTTCGAAAAGCCGGTCATGCCCGACGGCTCGATCAGCCCGATCCCGGCCCTGGCCAATCTGTTCGGCACGGTGAAGCGCGTGGCCATGGGGGTGACGCTCGACAAGAAATCCCGGACCACCGCCGCCGAACTGCGTGAGGTCGGTGAACTGCTGGCCTTCCTCAAGAACCCGACCCCGCCGCGCTGTCTGTCTGACGCCATGGAGATGCTGCCGCTGGCCCAGTCGGTGCTGGCCATGCGGCCCAAGGTGGTCAAGTCCGCACCCGTCCAGGACATCGTCCTCAAGGGCGACCAGATCGACCTCGGCAAGCTGCCGATCCAGACCTGCTGGCCCGGCGAGCCTGCCCCCCTGATCACCTGGGGTCTGGTGGTCACCAGGGGCCCGTCGGACGACCGCGAGGACGATTTCAACCTGGGCATCTACCGCATGCAGGTATTGGGCAAGGACCGCGCCATCATGCGCTGGCTGGCCCACCGCGGCGGGGCGCAACACTATGCCCGCCACAAAAAGGCCCGACCGACCGAGCCCCTGCCCTGCGCCGTTGTTCTGGGGGCCGACCCCGGCACCATCCTGGCCGCCGTCACCCCGGTGCCCGACACCCTAAGCGAATACCAGTTCGCCGGCCTGATGCGTGGGGCCAAGGCCGAGCTGGTCGCCTGTAAGACCGTGCCCCTGATGGTCCCGGCGCAGGCCGAGATCGTGCTGGAGGGCCATGTGCTGCTGAACGAGCACGCCCCCGAGGGCCCTTACGGAGACCACACCGGCTACTACAACTCGGTCGAGACCTTCCCGGTGTTCCAGGTCAGCGCCATCACCATGCGCCGCGACCCCATCTATCTGACCACCTTCACCGGCCGCCCGCCGGACGAACCCTCGGTGCTGGGGGAGGCGCTCAACGAGGTCTTCATCCCCCTGCTGCGGGCCCAGTTCCCGGAGATCACCGACTTCTGGTTGCCGCCAGAAGGGTGCAGCTATCGCATCGCCGTGGTGTCGATGAAGAAGGCCTACCCCGGCCATGCCAAGCGGGTGATGCTGGGCGTCTGGAGCTATCTCAGACAGTTCATGTACACAAAGTGGGTCATCGTCGTGGACGACGACATCGACGCCCGCGACTGGAAACAGGTCATGTGGGCCCTGGCCACCAAGATGGACCCGGCCCGCGACATCACCCTGATCGAGAACACCCCGATCGACTATCTGGACTTCGCCAGCCCCGAGAGCGGCCTGGGCTCCAAGATCGGCCTCGACGCCACCGACAAATGGCCGCCGGAAACGAAGCGGGAATGGGGCGAGGAAATCCGCATGGATTACGCCGTCGTCGAGCGGGTGTCGGACATGTGGGACCGGCTCGGCTTGCCGGGTGACGGGACGCCGATCTGGAAATAGGCAGCTCAGTCGTCTCAGGGGCCGCAATCGCTCAGCCGTCAGCCTCAGCCGGACCGAAGCGCCGCCTTTCGGGACCGGGCCCAGCGCCTCCAGCGTCCCGTTCACAGTGCGCTTTCAGCCCCCTTCGCGGACCGGGTTCGTCGGGCCTGTGATCACCGGCCTGTTCCGCTGACCGTGGCGTCGCTGCGTCACACAGGCTGCGGCTCACCCCAAATGTGTCTGCATTGCGTTTTTCGCATGACAGCGCCGCAATGCTGTGGATAGCGTCGCGACTTCTCTCCCGGAGCGCCCCATGAAGTTCGCCGCCGTCGCACTCGCCATCGCCTTTGCTGCACCGATTGCCGTCTCCATCCCCGCGACCGCCGAGGCCCAGGTTCTGGCCGGCCGCGGCGGTGACACCCGCCGTCTTCGCGAGGCCCCCCGCCCCGCCCTCACCGCGCGCGAGGAGGACCGGTTGTTCGAGGCCGAGGAAGCCGTCTTCTCGTTGCAATCGCAGATCGAGACGCTGGAAGCCCTGGCCGCGCCGACCCCGGAACAGATCTCCAGCATGGAAGACCTGCGCGAGCGGCTCGAGGACGAACAGGGGATCGTCGACCGCCTCACGCGCAAGCGCGACCGTCGCGGCTGATCGTCGGGTGGGGGTGACCGCCCCCGTCGCCTTCGCTAGCGTCCCTCCTGCAAAAGTCGGGGGACTCGGTGAGCGCGTTTGAATTCTTCTTCAGCTTCTATGGCCTGCTGCTCGGCCTGTCGGTAGCCGAACTGGTCGGCGGTTTCTCGCGCGTGCTGCATGAGCGTCAGCGCGTACGCTTCGGCTGGCTGACGCCGCTGCTGGCCCTGTTCGTGGCCATGGACGTGGCGACCTTCTGGAGCCAGGCCTGGACCATCTTTCGGGGCGCGCCCTTCAACCTGGCCCTGCTGTTCGTCGGCCTCGTCGTGGCCGCCACCTTCTACGTCGCCGCCAGCGTGACCTTCCCGCGCGTGACGGCCGAAGGGGTCGAGGAGCGGATCGATCTGGACAGCCATTTCTGGGCGCATCGGCGCCTGATCTTTACCTGCATCCTTGCGGCCAACCTGATCGTCGTGACCATCTTCATCTGCCTCATGCTGGCGGATGCGGGCTTCGCCTCCCTGTCCTCGCCGCGATTGTGGATCGGCTTCGCCGTCTTCAGCCTGGGCTCGGCGACGGCGGCCTTCGCACCCTGGCGTCGCGTCGCCGTCGGCGCCCTGATCGTCCTGGTCGCCTACAGCATGTTCAATGTGGCGCGGTCAGGCGTAACCCTGATCGCGGCCGGGGGATGGTCGCTGCCGACCGGATGACGGCTTGCCAGAAACGACCTCGGAGCAGATGAAACGATCCATGCGCACCGTCCTCATCCTGACCGCCCTCGCGGTCCTCGCGTCGAGTCCCGCCATGTCCCAGTCACGACCCAATACCGCCCCATGGGACCTGCCCTTCCTGCCGCCGGCGCTGGAGTGGGACGGCGCCAGCCGGGCGCTGATCGCCGAGGCCTCCAACCCCTGGATCACCGATTTCGAACGCGATCCGGCGCACGACTTCAGCCCCAACTGCGCCGCCACCCGCGCCTGGTTCGACCGGCTGGACGCGGCGTCCGACCTGATTCGCATCGAACAGTTCGGCGTCTCGCCGGAGGGCCGCCCGATCTACGCCGTGATCGCCTCCCGAGACGGCCCCACGCTCGATCCGTCGAAGCCCGTCCTGCTGGCCCAGGCCGGCATCCATCCCGGAGAGATCGACGGCAAGGACGCGGGCATGATGCTGCTGCGCGACATCGCCTTCGGGTCAAAGGGCGACCTGCTGGACCGCGCCAACCTGGTCCTGATCCCCATCCTGTCGGTCGATGGGCACGAGCGCGCCTCACCCTACAGCCGCCCGAACCAGCGTGGCCCCCGCATCCAGGGCTGGCGCAACACGGGCACCAACCAGAACCTCAACCGCGACTTCCTGAAGCTGGACCAGCCGGAGATGCAGGCCCTGCGGCGCTTCATCAACGGCCTGAAACCCGACCTCTACCTCGATATCCACGTCACCGACGGGATGGATTACCAGTACGACGTGACCTACGGCTTCAACGGCGAGTTTGACGCCTTCAGTCGCTCGCCCTCCAGCGCCCGCTGGCTCGACACCGTGTTCAAGCCTGCCATGAACGCCGCGCTCGAGGACCAGGGCCATGTCCCCGGCCCGCTGGTCTTCGGCATCGACGACCAGAACCCGCGCGCCGGCCTGAACGACGGAGGGCTGGGCGAACGGTTTTCGAACGGCTGGGGCGACGCGGCCCACGTCCCGACCATCCTGATCGAGAACCACAGCCTGAAGCCTTACGAGCAGCGTGTCCTGGGGACCTACGTCTTCCTCGAGGCCAGCCTGCGCCTCATCGCCGACAACGTCACGCCCCTGCGGGCCGCCATCGCCGCCGACCGCGCGCTGCGTCCCGCCGAGGTCCTGGCGAACTTCGAGTCCGACCCGGTTCCGCACCAGACCCGCGCGTTCAAGGGCGTAATCTACGAAACCTGGGACAGCCCGGCCTCCGGTCGCCAGGAGGTTCGCTGGCTGGGCCGCCCGGACCCCGAGTTGTGGCAACTGCCGTACTACGGCTCACGCCCCGGCATCCGCCTGCATCGCCCGACAGCCTACTGGGTCCCCGCATATCGCTCCGACCTGATCGAGCGGCTGCGTATCCACGGCCTGACCATGGAGACGCTCGCCGCGCCTCGCACCGTATCGGTCGAGATGCTGCACCTCGACAACCCGATCCTCGCGCCGCGACCCAACGAAGGCCATATCCAGGCGACTGTCACCGAGGTCACGCCCGAGCGTCGCGACTGGACCTTCGCCCCCGGCTCCATCCGGGTGCCGACGGACCAGCCGCTGGGCGACATCGCCGTCCTGCTGCTGGAGCCCCAGTCGGGCGAGAGCTTCTTCGCCTGGGGCCTCTTCCCGGAGATTCTCAGTCGCGTTGAATATATCGAGGGCTACGCCATCGCGCCCCTGGCCGAGGCCATGATGGCGGCCGATCCGGCGCTGAAGGCCGAGTTCGAGGCCAAGGTCGCCGCCGAGCCCGCCTTCGCCGCCAATGGCGACGCCAGATTGGCGTGGTTCTACGAGCGAACCCCGTTCTATGATGACCGCTACCGACTCTATCCGGTCGGACGGGAGGACTAGAAGCCATGGCCGACATGACCACCGCACAAGCCGCCGCTCTCTGGAGCGGCCTGATGATCCTTCTGATGATCGTCCTGGCCATCCGGGTGATCATGACACGCCAGAAGCACGGAATCGGACTGGGTGACGGCGGTCAGCCGGAGCTGACTGTGGCGGGGCGCACCTTCGGCAACTGCGCGGTATATGTCCCCGTCGGCGTGGGCGCGTTGGCCCTGCTGACCCTGCTGGGCATGCCCGCCTACGCGGTCCATGCCGTCGGCGGCGTGCTGTTCCTCGGACGGCTGCTGCATTCCTTCGGTCTGGCGACGGACAAGGTGACCCTGGCCCGCAAGGCCGGCATGGGCCTGACCTTCCTGTCCCTGATCACGGCCGCCGGAATGCTGATCGTCCACGCCTTCATTCGCGGCCAGCCCTTCTAGGCCCGTTGCGGGGGCGGTCCGGGTTCGCCATATCGGACCATGCCTGACAGCCTTTCCGCTACCGACCTCCTGCAAGACATCGTCGCCGCCGCCCTTCGGGCCGGAGCCGATGCCGCCGAGGCCGCCACCGCCGAACGCGCCTCCCTCTCCGTTGGCGTCCGCAACGGCGCCCTTGAGGATGTGGAGCGAGAGGAGAGCCGCGACCTGGGCCTGCGGGTCTTCATCGGCCGGCGTCAGGCGACCGTCTCCGCCTCGGACCTCAGCGCCGCGACGCGCGCCCGCCTGATCGAGCGCGCCGTCGCCATGGCCCGACTGGCCCCGGAAGACCCCTGGGCCGCCCTTGTCCCCGTCGCCGGACTGGCCCGAGGCCCCTTCCCGGACCTGCAGCTGGCGGATCCGTCAGAGCGCACCGCCGCCGAACTTGAGCAGGTCGCCCGTGAAGCCGAGGCCGTCGCCCTCGCCGTCCCCGGCGTCTCCAGGTCCGAAGGCGGCCACGCCAGCACGGCCTCCAGCCGCTGGCGCCTGGTCACCTCCGAAGGTTTCGACGGCGCCTATGCCGCGACCGGTTTCTCGCTCGGCGTAGGTGTCATCGCCGGGAAGGACGGAGCCATGGAGCGCGGCGGCGAGACCCGTTCCACCCGCTGGCTCGCCGACCTGCCCGGCCCCGACGGCATCGGCGCCGAGGCCGGCCGCCGTGCGGTCGAGAAGATCGGCCCGCGCAAGATCGCCTCGACCACCGCACCGGTGATCTTCGAGCGCCGCGTCGCCGCCCAGGTGTTGTCACCCCTGCTGGGCGCCATCTCCGGCCCCTCGATCGCGCGCGGCCAGTCCTTCCTGAAGGACCGGATGGGCGAACAGGTTCTGCCCAGGGGCCTCAGCCTGATCGACGACCCGTTCCGCATCCGGGGCATGGCCTCCACCCCGTTCGACGACGAAGGCTCGCCGGTCGAGCGCCGCAACCTGGTCGACGACGGCGTCCTGACCACCTGGCTGCTGAACTCATCGGCAGCCGCCCAGCTGGGCCTGAAGACCACCGGTCACGCCTCAAGAGGCCTCGTCGGCCCGGCGGGCGTGCAGACCCACAACCTGCACCTCAGCCCCGGCGACGTCGACCTGCACGGTCTGATGGGCCAGGCGGGGGCCGGTCTGGTCGTGACCAGCATGTTCGGCCCGTCGCTGAACGCGAATACCGGCGACTGGTCCGCCGGGGTGTCCGGCTACTGGTTCGAAAACGGCGAGCGGGCGTATCCGGTCAGCGAGATCACCGTCGCCGGCAACCTCGCCGATCTGTGGATGCGCCTCGTGCCCGGATCGGACCTGGAGTTCCGCGGCGGATTCAACAGCCCGTCGCTGCTCATCGACGGCGTCGCCATCGCCGGCAAATGATCGATCTCGCCGCCGATCTCGCCTTGATCCTCGACGCCGCCCGCGCCGCCGGCGCCCTTGCCGAGGCCGAACGCGATCGCGGCCTGAAGATCACCCACAAGGATGGCGGCTCCCCGGTCACCAACGCCGACCTCGCCGTCGATGACATGCTGAAGGCGACCCTGCTGGCCGCCCGCCCCGACTACGGCTGGCTGTCGGAAGAGACCGTCGATACGGCCGAGCGCCTGTCGCGCCGCCGCCTGTTCGTCGTCGATCCCATCGACGGCACCGTCGCCTTCATGAAGAACCAGCCCTGGTGGTGCGTGCCGATCGCCGTGGTCGAGGACGGCCGGCCCGTCGCCGCCGTCATCCATGTCCCCGCAACCGGCGAGACCTACGAGGCGACACTGGCCGGCGGCTCACGCCTCAACGGCCGCCCCATCTCGGCCTCCGACGTCGATGCCCTGGACGACGCCGCCGTCCTCGCCGACGCCCGACTGATGGAAGGGCCACACTGGCCTGAGCCGTGGCCGCCGATGCGCTACGAGAAGCGGAACGCCCTGGCCTACCGCATGGCTCTGGTCGCCTCCGGGGCCTTTGACGCGGCCATCGCCCTTACGCCCAAATGGGACTGGGACGTCTGCGCCGGGGCCCTTATCGCCGCCGAGGCCGGGGCGAGGGTCTCTGATCACCACGGCCAACCGTGGCTGTTCAACCGCCCGGACCCGCGCCAGGCCAGCCTCGTCTGCTCCGCGCCGGCCCTGCACCCGTTGATCCTGCGGCGCACAACGCCTATCCCGCTGGCGACCTGATCCCCGCTCCTCCCGGACACGCCCCCATGACCGCCAACGCCGCCGACCCCCAACTGCTTCACCTCGTGATCGGCGGAGAGCTGCGCCACCTGGACGCCCCGGTCTTCCGCGACCTGTCCAAGGTCGAGTTCGTCGGCGCCTTTCCGAACTATGCCGAGGCCAAGGCCGCCTGGAAGGCCCGGGCCCAGGCCACCGTCGACAACGCCCACATGCGCTTCTTCATCCTTCATGCGCACCGCATGATCGACCCGCGCGGCGAGGCCTGATCGTCGCACCGGGAACCGCAGCCGGGACGCGAGCGCTCTTACCGGGTAGGTTGGCATCAACTGAGGAGCGCTCACATGATCCCGACCCTGATCGTTCTGACCCTGCTGGCGCTGGGCGTAGGTATCGTCGCCTTCGCCACTCGTCGTCCGGCGACCCGAGAGAACATCGTCATCGACCAGGACACCGCCTGGAACTATCCCGTCACCCCCGCCAACGCCGTCCCTGTGGAGGCTGATCCCTTCGCCAATGCCCCGGCGCCGACGCCGCCCGTGACCGTCGAACCGGCCCCGGCCGACGCCATTCCTGCGGAGCGCCCATCGTGAACCTGTTCGGCACGACCCTCGACGGAGCCCAGATCGCCGCTCTTGTCGGCCTTCTGGCCACCTTGGGCCTATGGCTGATCGTGCTCGGTCGTGAGCGCGGCTACGCCCGCTGGTTCCGCCAGTGGGAGACCGACCGCAAGGCCCGGCTCGACGCGGAAAACGGCGTCACGCCCGAACAGAAGCGCAAGCCGACCGGCCCCTGGGGCTAGGGCTGGGAGGCCGGGGCTACTCCCGCCTCAGCAGCTTCTCGGTCAGCAACGTGCCCCACCAGTTGGCGCGGAACGCCCTGCGCATCGCCGCGGGGTCATAGGCGTCGGACTCGACCCACTCCATAAAGCCCACGCCCGTCGGTTCGACCTCGTTCACATAGGCCTCGAGGAAGTGGTCCAGCACGCCGGTCAACCCCTCGCGGCTGTGCAGGTATTTCTTCGACAGCTCGCTCATCGCCTTAGAGATCGGCTCGCCGAGATGGAAGTGGCGATAAAAGACCGCCATCAGCCCGGCCCGGTCCGCCCCGGACTTGCAGTGGATCAGCACCGGGTATTCGATGCTCCGGAACAGGTCCCGCGCGCGGCGGACCCGCTCCTTGCCCGGCGGATCGCGCGAATCGAGCGGCGCATTAATCAGCGTAAGGCCCAGCCGCTCGCACGCCGCCTTTTCCAGCCAGTAGTAGCCCTCGTCCCGCTCGCCGCGCAGGTTGATGACGGTCCTGATCCCCCGCTTCGCCCAGCCCTCCAGCTGCCTCGGCGAGGGCTGGTTGGTGCGGACCAGATCGGGCCCCAGCCAGTGGGCGTTCGAAAACGCCAGACGCAGGAAGGCGTGGTCGTTCCAGAAGAAGTCCCGCTCCGCCGCCTTGCGACCGGCCTCCGTGCTCACATCAAATCGGTCCATCGCGTCAGACATAGTGGGGGCGACAGCGCGCGTCATCCCGTGCATCTTTCTGCCGTAGCATCGCCGACCTGGCGTCGCGCCTGATCGGTGAGCCCATGAGCCTGTCCCGCCTTCTCCCGACCCCGCTGGTCGCGCTCGCCCTGATGGCCTGCGGCGCCGAGCCGGCTGCCGAGCCTGCGCCCGCTCCCACCGCGACGGCCGCCGATGCGACTGCGCCTCTGGCCTCAGCGGCGGCGGCCGTCGCGGCCTCGCCGGTCACGGACCCGGCGGTGGACCGGGCGGTTCAGGCGGCTGAAGGCGACGGCGAAACGCTGACCTATGTCGCGCGCGGCATCGGCGACGGGGACGACCGCATCACCCTCGTCTATCTGTTCCCCAGCCACTGCGGCAACGCGGGCTGCACCCTGCTGGTCTATGGTGGGGAAGGCGACAGCCTGGTTCCGCTCGGCCGCACGACCGTCGTGGAGACACCGATCCGGGTCCTGTCGACCTCCAGCAACGGCCGCCCGGACCTGGGCGTGATGACCGGCGAGGGCGAGGCCCTGCTGGCCTTCGACGGCCAGACCTATCCCGCCAACCCGACCGTGGCTCCCGCCCGGATCGTCACCGACGCTCAGGGCACGGCGATGATCACCGACGCCGACCTGCCGCCGCCCGCCGACTGATCCCTTGACTTGTGAGGCAGGTCGTCCGACCTCGGGCGGATGACTTCGCCCGCTCCGACCGTTCCGCAGGAGGACGCCGCCTCGCGTCCCCTGATCGGCCGCATCTGGCGCGACTACCTGTCCCGCCGCAAAGCCGTGCTGGTCCTGTCGATGATCTGCGCCGCGATCGCGGGCCTCAGCGCCGCCACGGTGCTGCAACTGCTCCAGCCCGCCATCGACGGCATGTTCCTGGGCAATTCGGTGAAGGTGGCGGGTCTGTTTGTCGTGCTGCCGCAGCATGCGCTGGTCGCCATCCCGGCCATCATCGTCGGCATCGGCCTGATCTGGACGGCGGCCTCGCTCGGCCAGGCCGCACTCGTCAATCGCCTGGGGCACGGCATCGTCGGCGACATCCAGGTGCGGCTGTTCGGCTCCATGATCCGCGCCGACCTTGCCCGCCTGCGCAGCCAGCATTCTGGAGCCTTCGTTTCCAGCGTCCTGTTCGACGCCAACCTGGTGCGGGAGGCTTTCACCAGCGGCGTGGTCAACTACACCCAGCACGGCCTGACCCTGATCGCGGTGCTGCTCTTCATGGCCTGGTCGGACTGGCGCCTGACAGCCATCGTCCTGCTCGGCGCGCCGCTGATCGCCTATGTCATCCAGCGTTTCGGCAAGCGGATGCGCAAGGCTACGACCGGCGCCATGGTCGAGACCGAGAACCTCTCCACCGCCCTGATGGAGAACCTGGACGGCGTCCGCCTGATCAAGATTGAGAACCGCGAAGCGGCCGAGCAAGCGCGCGTCGCCGAGGTCGTCGGCCGCCGCCAGCGCCACGTCATCAAGTCCGCCGATTCCAGAACCTTCGCTGGCCCCTTCTCCAACCTCGTCGCCATGCTCGTGGTCGCTGCCGTCATGGCCTATGCCGGCTGGCAGGCGCGCAACGGCCAGATGACGGTCGGCGCCTTCGCGGCCTATGTCGGCCTGCTGATGTCCGCCGGCCAGTCGCTGCGTCAGGTGACCAATCTGCAGACCGTGATGGCCGAGGGTATGACCGCCGCCCGCCGTCTGTTCGGCTCGCTCGACATCGACCCGGAGATCCGCGAGGCCGCTTCGCCCAAGGCCCTGCCGCCCGGCCCCGCGACGATCGCCTTCGACGAGGTGTCGTTCAGCTACGGCGCCGCCTCGCCCACGATCACGGAGGTCTCCCTGACCGTCGCGCCGGGAGAGACCGTCGCCCTGGTCGGTCCGTCCGGCGGCGGCAAGTCGACCCTGCTCAGCCTGCTGCCGCGCTTCTATGACGTGACCTCGGGCAATGTGACGATCAACGGCGCCGACCTGCGCGAGCTCAGCCTGCCGGACCTGCGTGCCCGGATCGCCCTGGTGACCCAGGAACCCTTCCTGTTCGACGACACGATCGCCGCCAACATCGCCTATGCGCGCCCCCAAGCCACGCCCGACCAGATCGCCGAGGCCGCCAGGTCTGCCGCTGCCCACGACTTCATCACCGCGCTGCCCGACGGCTACCAGACCCGCGCCGGCGAAGGCGGCATGCGGCTGTCGGGCGGCCAGCGTCAGCGTATCGCCATCGCCCGCGCCTTCCTCAAGGACGCGCCCATCCTGTTGCTCGACGAAGCCACCTCGGCCCTCGACACCGAGAGCGAAGCCCTTGTCCAGGCTGCGCTGGAACGGCTCATGGCCGGGAGATCAACATTGATGATCGCTCACAGACTGTCCACGGTCCGGCATGCGACGCGCATCGTGGTGCTGGAGGCCGGTCGTATCGTCGAGAGCGGCACCCACGCGAGCCTCGTCAGGAAGGGCGGACTCTACAGCCGGCTGGCGAAACAGCAGTCGCTCGACGGGCCCCCTGCCGTCGCCACGGTCGCGTGACGTGAGGCCGCTCCGCAATCCTCTGATCCAGACCATCCTGTCGTTCGCGCTCGCCGGGTGGATGAAGCTCTGCTTCGCCACGATCCGCTGGACCTGGGAGGGCCGCGAGCATGCCGAACAGGTCTGGGCCAACGGCGGCGGCGTCATCTGCGTCTTCTGGCATTCGCGCATTGGTCTCAGTCCGGCGTGCTGGCCGCTCGACCTGGCTCAACCCGCCAAGGCCCTGATTTCACTCAGCCCTGACGGACAGTTCATCGCCAAGGCCGTGGCCTTGCAGGGCTTCCCGGCGGTGCGCGGCTCCTCCGCCAACAAGGACAAGACTGACGCGGCCAAGGGCGGCTTCCGTGCCCTCCGCGACGGCCTGAAACAGCTCAAGGTCGGCGCTCTGGCCATCACCCCCGACGGCCCGCGCGGCCCGGCCCGGGTCATGGCCGAGGGCCTGCCCCTGATGGCGCGGATGTCCGGCGCCCCGGCCCTGTTCATCGGCATGAGCTGCCTTCCGGCCATCCGCCTGAACAGCTGGGATCGCGCCATCCTGCCCCTGCCCTTCGGTCGCGGCGCCATCGTCTATGACATCGCCCGTTACCCCGAGGGCGCCGAACTCTCTGACGTCACCGGGCCCTGGGCGGAAAGGCTGACCGCCGTAGAGGCCCGCGCCGACGCCATCACCGGGCTTGAACGGCTGTGACCCTGCCTCTGCTCGCCTACCGCCTGCTGACCCGGATGCTGGAACCCCTGGCCCCGCGCCTGCTCGACGCCCGCGTCAAACAGGGCAAGGAAGACGCCGTCCGCGTCGATGAACGCCTCGGCGTTGCTGGCGTCGCCCGCCCCGACGGCGACCTGGTCTGGCTGCACGGCGTCAGCGTCGGCGAGACCCTGTCGCTGTTGCCCGTGGTCGAGCGGATCGTGAAGGCCCGGCCCGACCTGACCGTCCTCGTCACCTCCGGCACGGTGACCTCGGCGGAGTTGCTGGCCCGCCGCCTGCCTCCCGGCGTGATCCACCAGTTCGCGCCCGTGGACGTCCCCGGCGGGGTCGCCGCCTTCCTAGACCACTGGCGGCCCTCAGTTGGCGTCTTCGTCGAGTCCGAGCTCTGGCCCAACCTGATCCTCGCCGCCCGCGACCGGAAGATTTCGCTGGCCCTCGTCAGCGCCCGCATCACCGAAAAGACCGCCGCCGGCTGGGCCCGTTTCCCGAAGTCGGCTCACGAGCTCCTGTCGGCCTTCTCCCTCGTCATGCCCCAGGACGATGTTTCCGCCGCCCGGTTGCACAGCCTGGGCGCCCGCGTCGACGGCCAGGTGAATCTGAAGCTTTCTGGCGCCGCCCTGCCCCACGACGCCTCGGCCTTCACCGCCCTCAGCGCCGCTATCGGCGACCGCCCCGTGGTCGTCGCCGCCTCGACCCACGAGGGCGAGGAGATCGCTATCGTCCGCGCCCTCGACCATCTCGCCGAGCGCCTGTGCCTGATCCTCGTCCCCCGCCACCCCGAGCGCGGACCCGAGATCGCCACCACCCTGACCCGCGACGGCTACCGCTTCGCCCTGCGATCGCGTGGCGCCCAGCCGAACGCCGAGACGGACATCTATGTCGCCGACACCCTGGGCGAGCTGGGCCTGTTCCTGCGCCTCGCCGATGTCGTGGTCATGGGCGGTTCATTCGGCTCCTTTCTCGGGCGCGAGCCCTGGGGCGGGCACAATCCGCTGGAGCCCGCGCGTCTGGCCAGGCCCGCCGTCGCCGGTCCCGACGCCTCCAACTGGCAGGCCGTCACCGCCGATCTCGTCGCCGCCGGAGGCCTGGAACTCGTCGCCACGCCCGGCGACCTGCCCGGCGTCGTCACGCCCTTGCTGAACGATTCCGCCGCCGCCCGAGCCATGGGTGAGCGCGCGCGCCGCGCCGCCGCCGATGTCGGCGCCGGTCTCGACCGCCTGTGGGACGCGCTGCAGCCACTTCTGCCTCCGTCGTCCCGGCCGCGCCGATGAAGCTGTCCACGCCTCGCTGGTGGTATCAGCGCGACGGCCGCCACGGCCGCGTCGCCCGCACCCTGCTGAAGCCCGTTTCGTGGGTATGCGCCGCAGCCACCGCCCGCCGCATCGCCCGCGCCACGTCCGTCGATGTTGGCGTCCCCGTCATCTCGATCGGCAACCTCACCGTCGGCGGCTCCGGCAAGACCCCGGTCGCCCGCGAAGTCCTGCGTCTGGTTCGTCGGCAGGGCGTCGATGCGCATGCCCTGTCGCGCGGCTATGGCGGCAAGCTGGCCGGCCCGCTCCGGGTCGATCCCGCGACCCACACCGCCGCCGACGTCGGCGACGAGCCCCTGATGCTGTCCGGCGACGCCCCCGCCTGGATCTCCGCCGACCGCGTCACCGGCGCCCGCGCGGCGGTCGAGGCCGGCGCCCGGGCCCTCGTCCTCGACGATGCTCACCAGAACCCGACCCTGAAGAAGACCCTCAGCCTGATCGTCGTCGACGGCGAGACGCGCGAGGACGAGTGGCCCTTCGGCGATGGCTCGGTCTTCCCCTCAGGTCCGATGCGGGAACCGCTGGCCGCCGGTCTCGCCCGCGCCGACGCGGTCGTCGTCCTGCTGCCCGGCGACGGCCCGCCCGCCGATCCTGAACTGCTGGCCGTGTTCGGAACCCTGCCGACCTTCATCGCCCGGCTGGAGCCCGGCCGCGCGCCGCCACCCGGCCCCCAGTTCGGGTTTGCGGGCATCGCCAAGCCGTGGAAGGTCGAACGCGCTTTGATCGCCGCCGGGTGCGAGCTCGTCGACTTCGCGCCGTTCCCGGACCATGCGGAATACCGACCGGAAGATCTCGCCTTCCTCGCCGACCGCGCCGCCATCTTTGACGCCGGTCTGGTCACGACCGAAAAAGACTGGGTCCGCCTGCCTCCCGACTGGCGGACCCGTGTGGTCTCGTGGCCTGTCGCCGCCCGGTTCGAGGACGAGGCGGCGTTCTCGGGGTTCCTGAGCGAACATTCCTCCCCCTCCGTCACGGCGCGAAGTGGCGCCGCGCCACCCTCCCCCTTCGGGGAAGGATTTATTCGGCGCGGTAGACCACGCCGCCCTTCATCACGAAGGCCATATGCTCCAGCGTCGTGACGTCGGTCAGGGGATCACCCTCGACCGCCACGATGTCCGCCGGACGGCCCGGCGCGATCAGGCCGGCCTGGTCGGCGATCCTCAGATGCTCGGCCGCCACCACCGTCGCCGCCTGGATGGCTTCCAGCGGTGTCATCCCCGCCTGCACCAGAAGCGCGAACTCCTGCGCATTGTCTCCATGCGCCGAAACCCCCGTGTCGGTGCCGAATGCGATCCGCACGCCGCCCTCGTGCGCGCGCCGGGCCATGTCCAGCATCTTCGGACCTGCCTCCAGCGCTTTCGCCGTCTGGGCCGGGGTGAAGAAGTTGGTTGGACTCGCCGCCACCCGCGCCACGAAGTCTCCGGCCAGCAGGGTCGGCACCAGATAAACGCCCTCGCGCCGGAACAGGCGGATAGACTCGTCGTCCAGATAGGTGCCGTGCTCGATCGAATCGCCGCCGGCCCGCAGGAAGGCGTTGATGCCGTCGACGCCGTGGGCGTGCGCCGTCACCTGACGGCCCATCCGGTGCGCCACCTCGACGATGGCGGCCAGCTCGGGGTCGGTGAACTGCTGGGCCAGGCCCGCCGCAGTGTTGGACAGAACCCCGCCGGTGGCGGTGATCTTGATGATGTCGGCGCCCGACCGCACCTGGGTCCGCACGGCCCTCATGCAGTCCTCCGGTCCTGAACAGACGCTCTCGGACGACAGCAGGTGCATGATGTCGTCGCGATAGCCGTTGATGTCGCCGTGGCCGCCGTGGATCGACACCGACGATCCGGAGGCGATAACTCGCGGTCCCGGCACGTCACCGCGCCGGATTCCTTCCCTCAACGCGAAGACCGCGTCATTGTCGCCGCCCAGATCCGCCACAGTGGTGAACCCGGCCATCAGGGTCTTCCGCGCGAAGCCGGCGCCGATCATGGCGCTGTCGGCCGCGTCGCGCGTCACCGCGTCCAGCCGCCCGGTCGGGCTCTGCTGAGAGGTCAGGTGAACATGGCTGTCGATCAGGCCCGGCAGGACGAAGGAATCACGCAGATCGACGACGTTCGGACCCTCGCCGACGAAGCCGTCGCGGATCTCCGTGATCTGGTTGCCTACGATCACGAGAGTTTTATCGCGCAGCACAACACCGCTCTCGGGGTCCGCCAGAAGCCGCCCTGCCTGAACGAACGTCGTTTCCCCGTTCGCGGGAAAAGCCTGTGAGGCGGGGCTCTGCTGCGCCTGCGAAGGCCCTGCGAGCGCGAAAACGGCGGCGACCGCCAGTGCGACGAACTTCATAAACCTCTCCCTGATACTGTGCGCCACCATACGCGTCGGTGGCTTTCGGCCAAGGCTCCGGTTGAACCCGGCGGCGTATTTGTGAAACAAGCCATGACTTCGGCATAACCGCTACGAAGGGCGTCGCATGCGGCTATCGAGACGGGGATTGATTCTGGGTGGTTCGGCGGTGCTCGCCGGCTGCGCCACCGCACCCGTCGCTCAGATGCCGATCGTCCTCGCCGCCGCCCCTCCGCTGCCGCCCCTCCCGCCTATTCCGCAAATCACCCCGCCGCCGCTGGATCCCGGTCGTCTGGTCCGCCCCGAGTTGATGAGCCGGGCCATGGCCGCCCTGGACGTGCACAGCCACCGGATCACCCTGCGCGACCGCATGTATCTGGTCGATTTCCAGAAATTTTCCGGCGACGCTCGCATGTTCGAGGTCGATCTGATCGGCGGCCGCGTCACCGCCTTCCGCACCTGCCACGGCCGCGGCTCGGACCCGGAGCACTCCGGCTTCGCCCGGACCTTCTCCAACACCCCGGAAAGCTACATGTCCTCGGTCGGCGCCTACGCCACCGCCGGCGCGGGTTGGGGCGCCCAGCAAGGCCCAAACGTCCTGCTCGACGGGCTTGAGTATTCGAACAACATGGCCCGCGACCGCGCCATCATCGTTCACGGCGCCGACTATGCGGATCCGGAATTCCTGGCCCGCGAAGGCAAGCTGGGCCGCAGCTACGGCTGCTTCTCCACCGCCCACACCGACCTGCCGATGCTCCGCGAGCGCATGGGCGAGGGCCGCCTGCTGTTCGCCTACGCCTAGAGGCTACTCGCGCTCCAGAGCGCGCCAGCCGATGTCAGTCCTGCAGAACCCGCCCGGCCAGTCGATCGTGCGCACCGCAGCATAGGCCCGCTCGCGGGCCTCGGCGATGTCGTCGCCCTCGGCGCAGACGCTCAGGACGCGCCCGCCGGACGCGACCAGGGTGCCGGCCTCGCGCCGCAGGGTGCCCGCGTGGAAGACCTGCACGTGCGGGCCGAAGTCCTGCTCGGCGCCCCGGATGATCGAGCCTTCCAGAGGACTGTCGGGGTAACCCTTGGCCGCCATGACCACGCAGATCACCGTCTGCGGCTTGAACTCCGGCTGCGGCAGGCGCGACACGTCCCCGCGCGCGCAGGCCAGCAGATAGGGGACGATGTCCCCCGCCATCCGCATCATCAGGACCTGGCATTCCGGGTCGCCGAAGCGGGCGTTGAACTCAACAACCTTGGGACCTTCATCGGTCGACATCAGCCCGACGTAGAGCACGCCCTTATAGGGCGCGCCCTCGGCAGACATGGCCTTCAGCGTCGGCTGTACGATCCGGCGGTCGGCGGTCATCACCATCGCCTCGTCGAACACCGGCGCCGGCGAATAGGCGCCCATGCCGCCCGTGTTGGGCCCCAGATCCCCGTCGAAGGCCCGCTTGTGATCCTGGGCCCCGCCGAACAGGACGGCGCGTTTGCCGTCGCACAGGGCGAACAGGGATCCCTCCTCGCCCTCCATGAACTCCTCGATCACGACGCGCGAACCGGCCGGGCCGAATCGCCCGCCCAGCATCCGCTCGATCTCGGCCTCGGCATCGCGGCGATCGGGGCTGATCGCCACCCCCTTGCCCGCCGCCAGGCCGTCCGCCTTGATGACATAGGGGGGTTTGAACACCGACAACGCAGCCTTGGCGTCCTTGACCCGGTCATAGACGCCGTAGTGCGCCGTCGGGATCTCGTGCCGCTCCAGGAAGGCCTTGGAGAAGGCCTTGGACGTCTCCAGCTGCGCCGCCTTGGCGCTGGGTCCGAAGCAGGGGATGCCGGCGGCGTTCAGCAGGTCCGCAAGACCGGCCGCGAGGGCGACTTCCGGCCCGACGACCACAAGGCCGACCTTCAGCTCACGCGCCAGCCGGGCCAGGCCCTCGGCATCGTCGGCGCGGATGTCCGGCACGCATTCGGCGACCTTGCCGATGCCGGGATTTCCGGGCGCGCAAAACAGGCGGTCGACCAGCGGCGATTGCCGCATTTTCCAGGCCAGGGCGTGCTCGCGCCCTCCCGATCCGACCAGCAGAATATCCATCCGCGCGGAATGGCCGCGCGGGCCCCTCTGGTCAAGGCCGCAGACTGTCAGAGCAGGGCGGAAACCACATAGACCACGGCGGCGAGCATGAAGATTAACACCAGGATCACCCAGACGCCGACCGCCGAGTCGCCGCTGCGGCGCGAAAGCTCGCGCTCGTTCGGGTTCTCCTCGTCCCGAGGGGGAATGCGATCCTGATCGTTCATCCCTCGATATAGGCCGAACGCAGCGGTTTCCGCACCCCCTCGGCGACGCTACAGTCGCCTCATGACCGACGACTACGTCTTCGCAGGCCCCGCCGACGCCGAGCCGGCCGCCGCCCAAAGCCAGGGCGTGGGCGACAACAATCCGCCCCTGTCGATTTCCGAGCTGTCCTTCGCCCTGAAGCGCACGCTGGAGGACCGGTTCGGCCACGTCCGGCTGCGAGGCGAAGTGTCCAAGGTCAATCGCCACGCCTCCGGCCACATCTATCTGACGCTGAAGGACGACAAGTCGGCCATCGACGGCGTGGTCTGGAAAGGCTCTGCGCGCGGCCTCGGCGTCCAGCCTGAGACGGGCCTCGAGGTCATCGTCACCGGCAAGATCACCTCCTACCCGGCGCGGTCCTCATACCAGATCGTCATCGAATCGATGGAGGCGGCCGGCGCCGGCGCCCTCCTGGCCCAACTCGAACGCCTGAAGGTCAAACTGTCGGGCGAGGGCCTGTTCGATCCGGCCCGCAAGAAGCCCATCCCCCTCTATCCTCGCACGATCGGCGTTATCACCAGCCCGACCGGCGCCGTCATTCGAGACATCCTGCACCGGATCGCCGAGCGCTGGCCCTGCCGGGTCATCGTGTGGCCAGTCGTGGTCCAGGGCGACGCCGCCTGTGGCCAGGTCGGGAACGCCATTCGCGGCTTCGACGCCATGACCAGGGACGGCCTCATCTCCCGCCCCGATCTGCTGATCGTGGCGCGCGGCGGCGGCTCGGTCGAGGATCTGTGGTGCTTCAACGACGAAGGCCTGGCGCGCATCGTGGCGGCGGCGACCATCCCGATCATCTCGGCCGTGGGGCACGAGACGGACACCACCCTCATCGACTTCGTCTCGGATCGTCGCGCCCCGACCCCGACAGGCGCCGCCGAACTGGCCACGCCGGTGCTGGCCGACCTGCGCGCCTTCGTCACCGATCTGGAGCGCCGTCTGGATCGTTCCGGCGCCCGGCTGCTGGAGGACCGCCGAATTCGCCTGCGCTCCGTGGCGCGCGGCCTGCCCGCCCGGCCGGAGGAGCTCGTGGCCCTGGCCCAGCAGCGGCTCGACCACGCCTCCAGCCGTCTCGCCTCGGGCCTCGGCCGCAACACCGAACTGCATCACCGCCGCCTTGTCGCGATCGGCAGCCGTTTCGCGCCGGCCATTCTGAAACGCGCGATCGAGCAACGGGAGGCACGGCTTGAGGGGCAAGGCGCTCGTCTGATTTCAGGGCTACGCGCCAACACCTCCGACCATGAACGTCGCCTGCTGCTTGTCTCGGGTCGATTGAACCCAGAGGCGATCGTCAACCGGCAGAAGCGTCGCGAGCTTGGTACGCAGAACCTGGCGTCACGCCTTGAGCGCGTCCGACCGCAGGCAATCGAGCGCGCCGAGACCCGCCTCGCCGCCCTCGCCCGCGCCCTGGCCAGCCTCGACCCCAAGCGCCCCAAACCCGGCTTTGCGCGCGTCGACGACGAGACCGGCGCGATGGTCTCGTCCGCCGCCGCCCTGTCACCGGGGCAGGCCGTGACGCTGGTCTTCCCCGATGGCTCCAAGGGGGCGCATATCGAGGGCGACGGCGCGGTGAGGGCGAAGCTGGTTCCGAAGGCGAAAGCGGCCCCGGCGAGCCAGGGCGACCTCTTCTGACGACAGTCTCCTCCCGGTTCGCTCCCTGGCGAATCAGGCGGTGGATGCGAGCTCTTTGCGAGCAGACGGACGGCTTCTGGATGTCGCCAAGCCCCTCCGCGGCCTCCGCTTGGCTACGGATCCACCGGCCCTTCGCTACGCGACGGGGAGGAGACGACGGACGGATCTCCCGCTATCCTGTCGCCATGACCTCCGTCCCCTCCCCCGCGACCCTCCACTACGGCGACGGCGAGTTCGCCGTGCTCAAGCCCGGCCCCTTCGTCCTGTGCGCCGTCTCCGGACGGCCGATCCCGCTCGAGATCCTGCGCTACTGGTCCGTCGAGCATCAGGAACCCTATTTCAGTCCGGCCGAAGCCCTGTCCCGGATGGTCGATCAGTGACGCCTTCGCGGCGCGGCCTGATCCTGGGCGCCGGCGCCGCCACCCTCTCCGGCCCAGCCTTCGCGGATCCGTCCGATGGTCTCGCCCTGAACGGCCGTTTCGTCCAGGGCGGGTTCGCCATGGGGCGGGCAGAGCCGCGGGCCATGGTCTTCATTGACGGAGAAGCCCTGACCACCGCTTCCGCGGCTGGCCTATTCATCGTCGGCTTCGACCGGGACGCCCCGCCGTCGGCCCAGTTGGAGGTGCGCGGCCAAGGCCGCGTCGCCCGCCGCACCCTGCCCATCGCGCCCGGGACCTTCCCCTCAACCCGCATCAACGGCCTGCCCCCGTCGACGGTCGAGCCGACGGACCCGATGCTGCTCGCCCGGATCCAGGAAGAGATCGTGCTGAAGACCGAGGGCTTCGCCAGCCGCGCTGACGCCGACGACTTCCGTTCCGGCTTCACCTGGCCGCTCGACAGTTATCGGGTGACCAGCCTGTGGGGTTCCCAGCGCGTTCTGAACGGCACGCCCGCCCGGCCTCACTACGGCATAGACCTGGCCGCACCCGCCGGTTCTCCGATCCGGGCGCCGGCGAACGGCGTCGTCACCTTCGCCCGCGCCGGCATGCATTTCGAAGGCGGCCTGACCCTGATCGACCACGGTCAGGGCCTGATCACCGCCTACCTGCACCAGTCGCGCATCGACGTCCTGCCGAACCAGCGAATCACCCGGAGCGACGTCATCGGACGGGTCGGAATGATGGGCCGCGCCACTGGGCCACATCTGTGCTGGCGCATGAAATGGCGTGATCGGAACTGCGATCCGTCTCTGATGATCGGCGAATCGGCTCCGGAAACCGCTTACAGTGACGGCCAGGCTTTCGTTCCGCGTGGACCTGGCTGATCTTTGCCCGTAGAATCGACCATCAGACCGCCGTGGGGGCGGCCTCGGCCCGATCACCAAATGTCCGCCCTTCAGTCCCTCAACATCCTGCTGGTCGACGACAACCAGCACATGCGAGCCATCACGTCCGCCATTCTGCAGTCCGCCGGGATCCGCAACATCCGCGAGGTGTCCGACGGCGCCATGGCGCTCGAAGCCCTGCGCGATTACCCGGTCGATCTGGCGATCGTCGACTTTCATATGTTCCCGCTGGACGGGGTGGAGTTCACCCGCCTGGTCCGCAACAGCCCCGACAGCGCCAACCCCTATCTGCCGATCATCATGATGACCGGCCATTCGGAAAAACACCGCGTCTATGAGGCACGCGACGCCGGGGTCACCGAGTTCGTGGTCAAGCCGATCACCGCCAAGGCCGTGTTCGACCGCATCCAGGCCGTCATCATGCGTCCGCGCCCCTATGTGAAGACCGACGACTACTTTGGCCCGGACCGTCGGCGGACCTCGAGTGTCGCAAGCTACAAGGGTCCCCGCCGTCGTTCGACTGACGTTGCGGACGACGCCTCCACGAACAGCGACGGTTCCGGCAAGGCCTGACGCCTCGGTTCGAGGCGCTGTCGCGTTTCAGCTCTGCGATCTTGTAGTCCCGCGACAGATCCGGGGGCAGGAATAGTCCCGTGCCAGCCGCAGCCGCATCTGCGCCAGATCCCTGGCCTCGCGGTCGTCCACCGCATCGACGTCTTTGACGATCGGCGGTATTTCGGGACCATCGTGGAGCCATAAGAGGCAGCGGAGCATGGGCATGCTCTCAGCAAGAAAGCCGCTCATATCTCAGCGATTGCAAAGGCCCGGCCGACAATCATTCATGCGGCTGTCACACTTGCAGAGCGCTTCATCCGTCGACGCGTGAAATCCCGTCGGCGGTCCCCCGGGTCTCGCCGTAGCATTCACAGGCCGAGGCCTCGAGAATCTGCCGGTTCAGCACCGTCACCCGGCCTCGTGTAAAGGTGATCGCACCGCGGCGCATCAGGTTCTGCGCCGCCTCGTTCACCGTCGTGCGTTGCGAACCCAGCATGTTGGCCAGGAACTCCTGCGTCATGTGCAACACCGCGTCATCGGCCCTGTCATGGGCCCTCAGCAGCCATTTGGAGAAGCGCCGCTCTAACGTATGGATGGCGTTGCAGGCGGTGGATTGCTCCAGTTCCCTTTGCAAGGCGGCGTCATAGGTGGCCATGACGACCCGCAGGCTGTGACTTCTCGTGGCCAGTTCACGCATTCGCCGCGCCTCGACCTTGCGAGACTTTCCGGCCATCTGGGCGACATAGCGAACCGCAGTCTTGGCTGGGATTTGCCAGGCCGTGGAGCCGATGATGCCTTCCCGGCCGACCATATAGGCCTCGACGCTGCGCCCGTCGTGCATCAGGGCGACGGCGGACACGATGCCTTCGTCGACGAAATAGATAGTGTCGACAACATCTGACGGCTCCATGAAAACATGGCCCAATCGAAAGTCGAAATCAGTAGCAACGGAGGTGACTTGGTCGCGATCGTCGACGCTCAAGCCACCGATCAGGATATTCCCACGCGAACTCATAGCCATGTCGGCTGCTAGGCTTATTGCTCCATAGCCGTCTGTCGAAAATTGACACAAGCGGGAGCGTGTTACGCTGTCTAGTCTCTTTGCGTCTTGGCCGATAGTCAAAACGTCAAATAAACCGACGTGGCGGGATGCGCAAACAACTCGCCAATATTCATTAGCATCGCGAAATCGTACTGCCGGAAGTAGTTCATCCGTCTGACCGTCGCTCTTGAATTAAGCTTGGCCGTGCCGCCGGAAAGCTATTCGGTCGAACCCGCACCAAGACGTGAGCGCGCTGTTACTCGGCGTCTTCCAACTCCCGGTAGACCCGGTCCGGCCACCGCTTGTGGACCCAGAACCAATCCACCGGATGCTCTCGCACCCGCGCCTCGACGAAGCGCGTGACCGCCTGTACCCCTCGCGTGATATCGCCCGTCCGGTCGCCGGTCCTGGCCAGTTCGATCGGCGCGTGCGCCGTGACCCGGAATCGCACGCCCGGCAGCCGGACCACCGACATCGGCTGCAGCACCGTGCCGAACCGCAGCGCCAGACGGCTCGGCCCCGGCGCCGCGTTCACCGGCTGGCCGAAGAAGGTTACTTCCGGCCCTTCGGAAAATTTCTGGTCGTTCATCAGGGCGACGCTCTCGCCGCGCGCCATCCCGGCCAGCAGCTCACGCGCCCCGCCCCCGCCCTTGGGGGCGAACAGCTTCACCCCGTACCGCGCCCGCGCCGCGATGATCTGGGCGTCGACATAGGGGTTGTTGGCCGCCCGATAGGTCACCTGCACCGGCACGCCCGAGGCCACCAGAACCGCGGCCATCGTCTCGATATTCGCCAAGTGGCCGGACACGAAGACCACCGGCTTGCCCGAGGCCCGGATCGCCTCGAGCCGCTCGGCCCCGACGATGTCGATCCGCCCCGACGCCGGGGTCAGCCGGTCCATCACCGCCGTCTCGGCGAAGGTGCGACCCGTCTGTTCCCACTGTTCCAGGGCCAGCCGTCGCCGTTCATCGTCGCTCATCTCGGGGAAGGCGATCCGCAGGTTCCGCAACACCGTCTTCTGCGTCCCCGTGACGGGGCCGAGCGTCCGCAGCACCCAGCCGCCGAAGTTCGAGGCAGGCTCCAGCCCGATCAGCCGCATCAGGCCGATGAAGCCCGCGAACAGCGTCGCCTCCAGCCGCCAGATCAGATCCTGACGAAGACCCGGCCCCCCGGCGCCCCGGCCCTTGCCGGCCTCACCAGGCAATCGTCAGCCCGCCGTCCACCACCAGGGTCTGGCCATTCACGTATGAGCCGGCCTTCGAGCACAGATAGACGGCCGTGCCCGCGATCTCGTCCGGCTGGCCGATGCGCTTCATCGGGTTCGGTTCGACCGTCACCTTCAGGACCTCCTCGTTTTCCCACAGGTAGCGGGCGAAGTCGGTCTGGATCAGGCCCGGCGCAATACAGTTGACCCGCACGTTCGACGGCCCCCACTCGACGGCCAGGTTCCGCGCCAGCTGCATGTCCGCCGCCTTCGACACATTGTAGGCGCCGATCAGGGAGTTGCCGCGCAGGCCGCCGATGGACGAGATGATCACGATCGCCCCGTCCTTACGCTCCAGCATCTGCGGGGCGACCATCTGGGTCAGCCAGTGGTTGGCCAGCACATTGTTGTGGAAGATCTTCTCGAACTGCTCGTCGGCGATCCCTGCCATCGGCCCGGCATAGGGGTTGGACGCCGCGTTGCAGACCAGGATGTCGATCTGGCCCCAGGCGGCGTTGGTCTCGTCGACCAGCCGCTGCAGGTCTTCCTTGGAGGCGATATTGGCCGGGATCGCTATCGCACGGCCCTCCCCGTACCTGCCGTTGATCTCCTTCACGACCTCCTCGCAGGGGCCGGCCTTGCGCGACGAGATGACCACCCTGGCCCCGTGCTCGGCCATCCGCTCGGCGATGGCCTTGCCGATTCCCTTGGACGAGCCGGTGATGACGGCGACCTTGCCGGTCAGATCGAACAGTTCCATGCGTATCCCCTGTTTCGGCGTGGTTTCTTTGGCCCACACCCTAGCTGTTTCGTCCTGATACCCCGATACTCGGGCGATTCCATCCGGGAAGTCGGACTTCACCGTTCCCATGCGCGCACTGACCAACGGCTTCCTGTTCTTCGGCTACGTCTTTCTGGCGATGACGGTCGGCGCCTTCCTGTGGCGCGCCGGCCTCGGCATCGGCCCGGGCGTGGCTGCGACGCTCGGCGTGCTGGGCGTCCTGACGGCGATCCACGCCATCTTCACCGGCATCGGCGAACGCAAGGCCCTGCGCACCGAGATCGGCCAGGTCCGCGAGGCCCACCGTTTGCTCGCCGACGCGCTGGAGCAGACCCAGACCGCGCTTGGCGACCTGGCCACCGCTATCGAGGCTGGCGCCCTGTCGCGCACCGATGAACTCACCGGCGAAGTCCGCATGCTGGAAGACCTGATCCAGCAAATGAGCGTCTCCATCGACCAGCGCCTGTCGGTCACCCCCATGGTCGCTCCCGACAGTGTCGAGGCCCGCCGTCACTACCAGTCGAACCTGCTGCTCAAGACCGTCCACGACGCCCTCTCGGAAAACCGCGTCGACCTCTATCTCCAGCCCGTCGTCACCCTGCCCCAGCGCCGCACGGTCTTCTACGAGAGCTTCACCCGCCTGCGCGACTCGACGGACCGGGTCATGATGCCGGCCGAATACCTGTCGATCGCCGAGGGCGAGGGTCTGGTCCCCGCCATCGACAACCTGCTGCTGTTCCGCTGCGCCCAGATCGTGCGACGCCTGGCCCGTCAGGACCGCAAGGTCGGCGTCTTCTGCAACGTCGCCCTGTCCTCACTCGGCGACGAGACCTTCTTCCCGCAGTTCCTGGAGTTCCTCAGCGAGAACCGCGACCTGAACCAGGCCCTGATCTTCGAACTGGGTCAGGCGACCTTCGACGCCCGCGGCGCGGTCGAGGCCCGCAACATGGCCAAGCTGGCCGACCTCGGCTTCCGCTTCTCGATCGACAAGGTTCAGACCCTCGACCTCGATTTCAACGACCTTCAGCGGTCCGACGTCCGCTTCGTCAAGGTGGCCGCCGACCTGCTGATCGAACAGCTTCTGGATCTGGACGGCGGTTCGCCGATCCCGTCCCTGCGCGACATCCAGGCCGCCGACTTCGCCCAGCTGACCCGCCGGTACGGCATCGAGGTCATTGCCGAGAAGTGCGAGTCGGAACGCCAGATCGTGGACATCCTCGAGCTCGACATCTCCATGGGTCAGGGCCACCTGTTCGGCGAACCTCGCGCCATCAAGGAAGCCGTCCTCGCCGAGACCGACCCGCCCGCCGACTTCGTGCGATCGACGCTGATCAGCGCAGAGAAGCGTCGGCGGTACGCCTGACCTTGGTCCGGTAAGGGGACGTTTCGTCGCACCTGGATAGCCATGGCAAGCGCCGCCGCGAACGTGCAGTGTGCGAGCCGAAACGGGGGTCGAACGCCGATCTCCCGACTCCCGGATGCACGATGACACCGATCAGAAACCTGGCCCTCATTCCTGCCGTGCTGGCGATGCTCGGCGCATGCTCAGCCCCCGAGCCCACACCCCCTGTTGAAGAGGCGACTGTCGCCGTCCCCAGCACCGTTCGGGTGCGCGGCACGGTCCGGTCCCTGGCTGGCGATACGATGACGGTTCAGACCTATGACGGCCGGACGGTCTCCGTACCCGTCGCAGCGGACACCCGGTTTGTCTGGGTCGCATCGTCCAGCCTCTCGACCCTCCAGGACGGCGATTTCGTGGGCACCGCAACAACGGGTCCGAAGACGGCCCTTCGAGCGGTCGAACTGGTGATCTTCCCCGAATCGATGCGCGGCGCCGGCGAGGGCCACTATGCCTGGGACACGCCGGGCGTTGTCGCGGCAAAGGGTGGCACCCCCGCCGCGTCGAGCGCCATGACCAACGGCACGGTCGCAAGCCAGAGCGCCATGACCAACGGTACCGTCGAAAGCCAGAGCATGATGACCAACGGGACGGTCTCCAGCAGCGAGTCTTCGTCCGGCGGCCGCACGCTGACCATCGCTTATGAAGGCGGTACGGCGAACGTCACCATTCCCGAGGGGACGCCGATCGTGCGGTTCGAACCCACCGAACGCGTGTCATTGGCGGTCGGACAGAAGGTCTATGCCGTCATACCCGCGGGTGCGACCACGGCCGGGTTCCTGGCGATGGGCAAGGACGGCGTCGTTCCGCCGATGTAGCCCGCCAGCGGCGCTGTTCGGGTCGGCGGCGACCGCGATCCAGGCTGGCTACTTCGTCTCCATGACCAGACAGGTGGAGGTCGCGGTCGCATAGAGTTTGCCGTCCACGCCCTTCAGGTCCGCCTCGGCGAAGCCCGCACGCCGTCCGATCTGCACGATCCGCCCCTCGGCCTTCACCGTCACGCCCTCGGTCAGGGCGCGATGGAAGACCGTCTTGATCTCCAGTGTTGTGTAGACCTGTCCCGGCCTCAGCATCGAATGCACCGCGCAGGCGCAGGCCGAGTCCAGCAGAGTCGCCATCCAGCCGCCGTGCACCGTGCCGATGGGATTATACACCGCCCGCGTCGGCGTCCCCTCGAATACCACCCGGCCTTCCTCGACCTCGGTCAGCCGATAGTCGAGGGTCTTCGCGATCGGAGCCGCCTTGTCGTCGGCCTGGAACCCGAGCCGCAGTTGTTCGACCCCGGACAGGTGGCTCAGTGAGCGAAGATCAGTCATGCGAAGGGTCCCTGGGAGAAGTCCGTCTGCAATAAGGACTGTCCTGTGGTCTGTGCAAGCTAGTCCTCCCCCATCGGGGGTCGATGCCGACGGAGCGGAGCTGCGGCAAGGAGGGGACCACGACATGGTGGAGGGGGCCGGCCGCGATTACGGAGTGTGGGTCTGGCCCCCTCCGTCACGTCGCGAAGGCGCGCCGCGCCACCTCCCCCAACGGGGGAGGATTGATCCCTACAGACCCGGCAGCTTGAAACCGCCCGAGCGGCGCGGCGCGATCACGATCGAGTTCTGCGTGCCCGTCAGCGCCTGCAGGCGTGCGTTCTCGCTGGCGGCGTCGATGGTCACCGCCCCCTGGGCTGTCTGGGTCTGGGTCGGGGCCTGAGAGGCCGAGTCGTCGCGGCGCCAGAACAGGATGCGGTTTGCGAAGCTCTCTTCCTTGTGCGCCAGGTCGCCGAACTCGTCGTCGATGACATAGCGGGCCAGGGGGTCGGCGCGGTCGGCGCCGGCGGCGACCACCAGGGCCTGTTCGCCCGGGGTGCGCGTGATCGCCTGACGCTGGCCCAGCAGGATCTGGCGGGCGGCGCTTTCGGGGGCCAGTTCCTGCGGGCGCGGCTGGCCCGGCGCAGGCGGACGCAGCCCGTATTCCGGCGGCACGGTCAGCGGGGCCGAGGCCACGGTCAGGAACTCGTCCGGCACGACCTTGGTCAGGCCGATGGACTGGCGCAGGCCGCCACAGGCGGTCAGGGCAACGGCCGAGACGGCGATGGCGGACACGGTCAGGATACGGGCAGTTCGCATGGGTCGGTTCGGCTCCGGCGCAAAACCTGCGCTCTGGACAGCAGGAAAGAGCGGGTGATTACGCCTTTTCGTGGGCCGCGCCAACGGCCTGCTTCCGCTCCGACACCACACTGTCGATAATCAGCAGCAGAACGCCGATGGTGATGGCGCTGTCGGCGATGTTGAAAACCCACGGAAACACGCCGGTCCCCGAGAAATCGATGAAGTCCACGACATAGCCGTACTGGATCCGGTCGATGGCATTGCCGATGGCCCCGCCAATGACCAGGCCGATGGCTGCGACCAGGGTGCGGCGCTCCGCCTTCAGCGCCCACCACGCCAGCGCGGCCGCCACGAGGATCGAGAAGACGCTCAACGCCCAGCGCGCTTCACCGCCTCCGAACAGGCCGAAGCTCACACCGGTGTTGCGGACCATTGTGATGTTCAGGATGCCCGGGATCACCTCGGCGAACAGATAGCCGGAGGGGATCATGGCCGGGTCCGACACATCGGCGGATCCGAGAACCCACGCCTTGGTCAACTGGTCCATCACGATGACGAACAGGGCGAAGCCATAGGCGGCCCAGGCGATGCGAGGGATTTTCATGCGCGTCCGGTTAGCAGGACATGGTCGCGCCGCCAAACCCTCGCTTCACCCTTTCGACCTGACGCGTTAGTCACGCGCCATGACCCAGCCCCACGCCCTCCCCAGCCTCAGCGCCGTTGCCGCCGACTACGACATCCTGCTGTGCGACGTCTGGGGCGTGATCCACAACGGCCGCGAAAGCTGGCCCGAGGCCTGCGAGGCCCTGACGAAGTTCAATGAACACGGTGGCCACGTCGTGCTGATCTCCAACTCGCCGCGGCCGGCCTCCGACGTCATCGCCCAGCTCGACGACCTTGGCGTGCCCCGCGACAGCTGGAAGGCCTTCGTCACCTCGGGCGACGCCACCCGGATGGAGCTGGCCCGCCGCGCGCCCGGCCCGGCCCTGATCATCGGTCCGGCCCGCGACGATATCCTCTACGAAGGCCTGGACCTGCAGCGCGCGACCAGCGTCGCGGACGCCGCCTTCCTGTCGGTCACCGGCATGATCGACGACGAGACCGAGACGCCCCAGCACTATTTCGAACAGCTGTCCGAGGCCGCCGCCCGCGATCTGGAGCTGATCTGCGCCAACCCCGACCGCATCGTCCAGCGGGGCGACAGGATCATCTACTGCGGCGGCACCCTCGCCGATGTCTACGAATCGCTCGGCGGCCGGGTCACCATGGCCGGCAAGCCCTACGGCCCGATCTACGCCCTGTCCCTCGCCGAGGCGGAAAGCCTCATGGGTCGCCCGGTCGACCGCTCCCGCGTCCTCTGTATCGGCGACGGCGTCATCACCGACGTCCTCGGCGCCAACCAGCAGGCGCTCGACTGCCTGTTCATCGCCCAGGGCATCCACGGCGACGCCGCGCGCGGCGACGACGGCCTGATCGACCCGGTCCGCGCTCAGGGCCTGCTGACCGCCGAAACCGCCTACGCGCGCTACGCCGCCCTGGGCCTGAAGTGGTAGTTCTCGCCAAATCGGCGAAGCGCGTCTAACACCGCCACATGATTACCGGACCTCACCCCTCGGGCGGCTACATCTTCGAAGAACTCGAGCCCGGGATGGTGGCGGTCAAGGACGTGACCATCACAGAGGACCGTATCCAGCAGTTCGCCGAGGCCTCGGACGATTTCAACCCGGTCCACATGGACGAGGCGTTCGCGTCGAGGACGGCCTATCGCGGGCGGATCGCCCACGGCCTGCTCTCGGCCTCGTTCGGTTCGGCCGTCGTCGGCACCATTCTGCCCGGGGCCGGCGCCATCTACCTCAGCCAGTCTCTCGCCTTCCACAAGCCGGTCCGCATCGGCGACGTGGTGACCGCGAAGATCACCGTGGCCTCCGTCGATTCCGAATCGGCCCGCGTCATCCTGCGCACCGAAGGCTATGTCGGCGGCGAGATGATCATGGAGGGCGAGGCCACCGTGCGCGTTCCCCGCCGCCGCCGTCCCGCCAAGGCCTGATCGAGGCCAGGCCGTGCCCATCGACATCATCCGCGACTGGCGCGACCTGCCCGCTTCGCAGAGAGGCGCCGCCGCCGCGCTCGGCGCCTTCGATGGCGTCCATAGGGGCCATCAGGCCGTTATCGCCTCGGCCCGCATCGCGGCCGACCGCCTCGGCGCCCCCCTGGCCGTCGTCAGCTTCGACCCGCATCCGCGCCGCTGGTTCCAGCCGGACGCCGCCCCCTTCCGCCTGATGACGCCCGGCCAGATGGCCCGTGCGCTGGAGCCTCTGGGGGTGAGCCGCCTCTACCTCCTGCCCTTTGATGCCGGCATGGCCGCCATGTCAGACGAGGCCTTCGCCATCGACGTGCTCGCCGGCCTGCCTCAGGCAGCGCAAGGCGCCGCAGGCCGCAAGGATGGCCTGGGCCTGGCCCACGCCTCGGTCGGCTTCGACTTCACCTACGGCAAGGGCCGCACCGGTTCGCCCGATGCCCTGGCCCGCATCGGCCGCCAGTTGGGCTTCTCGGTCGCGGTCACCGAACGGATCGACGACATCGGCGGCCTGAAACTGTCGTCCAGCGCCGTACGCGAGGCCCTGAACGCCGGCGACATGGCCCGCGCCGCCGCGATCCTGAGCAGGCCCTTCGCCATCGAGGGCGAGGTCGTCCACGGCGACAAGCGCGGCCGCACCATCGGCGTCCCCACCGCCAACGTCCGCCTCGGCGACTACATGCGCCCTGCCTACGGGGTCTATGCCACCCGCACCCGCCTGCCCGACGGCCGCGTCATCGACGGCGTCGCCAACCTGGGCGTCCGCCCCATGTTCGAGATCGCCGAGCCCCTGCTCGAGGTCTGGCTGTTCGACTTCGCGGAGGACCTCTACGGCGAGACGGTCGAGACCGAACTCGTCGCCCTGATGCGCGGCGAAATGAATTTCGACGGCCTCGACGCTCTCAAGACCCAGATCGACGCGGATGCTGCGGCGGCGCGGACGGTGCTCGCCGCCAAGGCCTAGCGCGGGGCGTAGATCTCGCCGGTCCACACCTGTTGCGCGCCAGTCAGTTCATCTGCCGACACCGGATCACCGTAAACTGCAACAATTGGCCATCCGCGTGATGCCCGCTCCGTGGTCGCCATCAAGGCGTAGCCTTCGGCCCGAAGTATCGGATCGACGCGAGACGTATCGCCATCGAAAAGGGTCAGAACTGATCCCCGGCCGAAGACGTAGAGGGTGGTCAGCCTCTCCTGCCGCCCGTCGCCGTTCAGATCAATCCGACCGGAGCATTCCCTGTCGTCCGTTGTCGGTCTGGTTCCGGTCCCAGGCTTGAGGATGCAACCACCCGGGTCGAGCCGAACCCAGCCCGCCTGTTGCGCGGATACCGCCACGTCACGGACCAATCCCAGGCGCGAATGTGAAGCTCCGGTCGTTGCGCAGGCCTGCAGTGCGGCGGCGAAGATCAGGACGCTGCCCGGCGCCCTGCCCATCCTCACCCCGCCGCCTCGGCGACCGCCATCAACGTGTCGTGCAGCGAGTCCGTGCCGTCGATGATGTCGTCGACCTTCCAGTTCGGCCCTTCGCGGACCAGCTTGAGCTTGAGGGTCTTCTGTTCGCCCATGTTGGTGAAGGCGACATTGGCTTCGGCGGTGTTGGCGTCCGCCTGGGCGACCGCCGTGGCCGTGACAACGAAATCGCCCTGGTCCTGACAGGCGCAGAAGGGGTCGTAGTTCAGGGTCGGGACCTCGCCGTTCGCGGCCCGGAAATCGGCGCCGATCAGGGCGTTCATCGTGCGCGAGAACATCGGGTCCTGCCCCGGCGCCGGCTGCTCGCCTTGCGGCCCGCCGTTGACGTACTGGGCATAGATCGTCCGCACGAAGGCCTCGGGCCCCTCGCCCGCCGCTGCATAGACCTGGTCGCGCGACACCGGTCCAGTCGCAGCCGTTGCACCGGCCGTTGCGGAGGCCGACGCCGTCTCCGGCGCCATGGCCTCCTTGTCTTGAGAACAAGCCGCCAACGCCACGGCGGCGGCCGAAAGCATCATCACACTGCGCATCGTCAGTCTCCGTCTCATGCCGGCGGTTGCGTCCTGGCCTCGGCGATCCAGGCGTTCAGTTGCTGAACCAGCGGCTCACGCTCGAACTCATCGCCCATGTCCTGGTAGGTGATGTCGTCGATCCGCCACTGGCCGTCCTCCAGCACCAGCTTATAGGTCTTGTGATGCACGGCGTTGCCCGGCTCGGCGAAACCCTGGACCGAGACCACGTCGGCGGTGGTCGGACCGGTCGAGGTCGCCGTGGCCGACTGCAGCACCGGTGTCCCGTCCTGGCAGTCGCAGATCGGCTGGGCGTCGAAGAAACCCTGATCGCCTTCCTGCGTCAGTCGAACCGTTTCCGCCAGCAGCGCCCGCGTCCGCGCCGACCACATCGGGCTCTCTTCCACCATCTCCGCATTGTCCTCGGAGGCTTCGTACAGGCTGCGGATAAACACCTCTGGCGTCGTGGCGGCCTGAGTCGTCGCGACCATCGCGGGCGCGGCTTCCGCCTTCTCCGTCGGCTGGGTGCAGGCGGCCAGCGCCAGGCTGGCGGCGGTCAGCATCAGGATGGTGCGCATCGTGTTTCCTCCCCTTCGGCGCGTCATCGCGCCGTTCGAAAGCGACGTTACCGCAACCCCGCGCTTTTCCCAGCCCCCGCGCCCTGATAGGACGATGGCCCATGGACGCGCGCCGGATCATTCCGATCGAGATTAGCCGCCCGGCGTAGCGCCGACGGGGCCTCATCGCCCTCGCTTACGCCGGGACCTCCAGCCGAACTCACCCCGACGCCCAAAAGAATTGCTTGAGACCGACCTCATGGCCGACGACGCCCAGACTCCCAAATCCACCACCCGCGACTACCGCGAGACCGTCTTCCTGCCCGAGACGCCCTTCCCCATGCGCGGCGGCCTGCCCCAGAAGGAACCGCTGATCCTGGAACAGTGGGGCGACCTCTATTCGACCCTGCGCGCCCGGCGTCAGTCCGAAAACGCCCCGCTGTACGTGCTTCACGACGGCCCGCCCTACGCCAACGGCGACATCCACATCGGCCACGCCCTGAACAAGACGCTGAAGGACTTCGTGGTCCGTTCGCGCTTCCTGCTCGGCTACGACGTCGACTTCGTGCCCGGCTGGGACTGCCACGGCCTGCCGATCGAGTGGAAAATCGAGGAACAGTACCGCGCCAAGGGCCGCCGCAAGGACGAGGTCTCCAAGGCCGAGTTCCGCGCCGCCTGTCGCACCTACGCCGCCGGCTGGATCGAGGTTCAGAAGGCCCAGTTCCTGCGCCTCGGCATCACCGGCGACTTCGAGAACCGCTACGCCACGATGGACTATTCGGCCGAGGCCGCCATCGTGAAGGAATTCCACAAGTTCAAGAACTCGGGCCAACTCTATCGCGGCTCCAAGCCCGTCATGTGGTCGCCGGTCGAGCGCACGGCCCTGGCCGACGCCGAGATCGAATACCACGACCACGTCTCGCCCACGATCTGGGTCAAGTTCCCGGTCATCGCCGCGACCGACGACCACCCCGACGACCTGCTGGCCTTCCGCCACCAGACGCCGTCGATCGTCATCTGGACCACCACGCCCTGGACCATCCCGGCCAACCGGGCGATCAGCTACGGCCCCGAGATCGCCTATGGCCTGTATGAGGTCCAGTCGATGGAGACGGGCCTGGAGTTCGAGCCCTGGGCCAAGCCGGGCGACCGTCTGATCCTGGCCGACAAGCTGGCCGAAGAGGTCTTCAAGGCCGCGAAGATCGCGACCTGGACGCGTCTGGACGACATCAACCCGTCCGGCCTCGTCTGCGCCCACCCGCTGGCGGAGCTCGACGACGGCTACCGGTTCAACGTGCCACTGCTCGACGGCGACCACGTCACCGACGACGCGGGCACCGGCTTCGTCCATACGGCGCCCGGCCACGGCGCCGACGACTTCGAGGTCTGGAAGGCCCACGGCCATCACGAAGTGCCCGACACCGTCGATCCCGACGGCGCCTACTACCCGTCCGTCCCCCTGTTCGCGGGCCTCAAGGTGCTCGAGACCGAGGGCAAGAAGACCGGCAAGTTCGGCAGCGCCAACCCCGCCGTCATGGACAGGCTGATCGAGGCCGGAACCCTGCTGGCGCGCGGCCGTCTCGAACACTCCTACCCCCACTCCTGGCGCTCCAAGGCCCCGGTCATCTTCCGCAACACGCCCCAGTGGTTCATCCGCATGGACCAGGCGCTGGACCACGCCGACGGGGCGACCCTGCGCGAGACGGCGCTCGCCTCCATCGACCAGACCGACTTCCACCCGGCCGCCGGCAAGAACCGCATCCGCTCGATGGTCGAGGGTCGCCCCGACTGGCTGGTCAGCCGCCAGCGCGCCTGGGGCACGCCTCTGGCCATGTTCGTCGACAAGCACACGGGCAAGCCCCTGCATGATCCCGAGGTCGACGCCCGCATCGTCGCCGCGATCGAGGAAGGCGGCGCCGATGCCTGGTACACCCGCCCCGATAGCGACTTCCTCGGCCTGCACGACCCGGCCAACTACGAGAAGATCGAGGACATCCTCGACGTCTGGTTCGATTCCGGCTGCACCCATGCCTTCGCGCTGGAGACCCGCGACCCGGCCCACGGCTACGTCGGCGACCGCCCCAGCCACTGGCCGGCTAACCTCTATCTCGAGGGCTCGGACCAGCATCGCGGCTGGTTCCAGTCCAACCTGCTCGAAGGCTCCGGCACCCGCGGCCGCGCCCCCTATGACGCCGTGCTCACCCACGGCTTCACCCAGGACGAGAACGGGGAGAAGATGTCCAAGTCCAGGGGCAACACCACCGACCCCGCTGTCATCATCAAGGAATCCGGCGCCGACATCCTGCGCCTGTGGGTCGCCCTGGTGGACTATGCCGAGGACCAGCGGATCGGGAAGCAGATCCTCCAGACCACGGTCGACGCCTATCGCAAGCTCAGGAACACGGTCCGCTACCTGCTGGGCGCCCTGGCCGATTTCGACGAGGCCGAGCGCGTCGACTACGCCGACATGCCGCCCCTGGAACGGTTCGTCCTGCACCGGCTGTGGGAGCTCGACCTCCAGGTGCGCGGCGCCTACGAGACCTACCGTTTCCAGGACGTCGTCCGTCCGGTGCTGGAGTTCTGCGCCGGCGACCTCTCGGCCCTGTATTTCGACATCCGCAAGGACAGCCTCTACTGCGACCGCCCCGACGCGATCCGTCGTCGCGCGGCGCGCACGGTGATGCACGAGGTCTTCGTGCGCCTGACTGCATGGCTCGCCCCGCTGACCCCCTTCACCATGGAAGAGGCCTGGACCACGCTTTATCCGGACGCGGGGACGAACTGCGCCCGCGTGATCCCGCAGACGCCGGATCAGTGGCGGAACCCGGAAGAAGCGGCGCGCTGGGCTTCGGTGCAGTCGGTGCTGGAGGTCGTCAATGACGCTCTCGAGGGCGCTCGTCGCGAGAAGACGATCGGCGGGGCGCTCGATGCCTGGCCGACAGTCACCGGGCCGGCCGGCGCCTTTGCGGCCTTTGCGGACCTGGACGCCGCCGAGGTGTTCCGCACCTCAGGCGCCGAATTGGCGGAAGGCGGCGACACCATCACCGTCTTCATCGCGCTGGCCGACTACCCCAAATGCGCCCGCTCCTGGCGCCGCGTCCCCGACGTCGGCTCCGACCCGCAATACCCCGACATCTCCGCCCGTGACGCCGACGCGGTGCGGTGGTGGGACAGCAATCACGGCTGACGCTTCCCTCTTCCGGCGGGAGAGGGATTGAGCACACGGCGGCGCAAGCCGTCGTCCTTGTGCGAAAGGGTGAGGGGTTGGCGCCAACCGGTGAGGGCACGCCCCTCATCTTTTCGGCTGACGCATCGCTGCGCTCTGCGAGCCTCAAGCCCTCTCCCACCGGGAAAGGGATCGGCGTCCCATACCGATCAACGGACGCCCGAATTCGCCGAACGAATTCAACGCCCGGCTCTAACGAAAGGCCTTTTACCCATCACGGTCTGAAACGGCCGTAAACTGTCTCGCTCATTCAAGGAGGCGCACAGCAAAATCCACCCCGCGCGACTCTGTCGACTCTGTCGAGTCTATTCTGGAGTCGCGCAGCCTTCAGGCCGCCTCGGCCATCTCCATCGCGGCCTTGCGCTGTTCCGCCCACGGAATCAGCGTCGATTTCGGCCAGGCCACCAGCCACGAGCTCGGCGTGTATTCGCCGCTCTCGATCAGCGCCTTGCGCGTCGGCGAGGACGCGCTGGCCCGTTCCGAATGGATCGGCGCCGGGCCCTGGTGGATGATGAAGGCCCCGCCCTTGAGGGGGTTCAGCCTCAGATAGGCCAGTCGCGGGCTGATGGTCTCCAGCGGCGGATCGTAGAACCAGCTGGACCCGATCATCCCGGCCAGCTCGGGCCGTGTCTTGCAGATCGCCGCGGCCGTCGCCCACGCCCGGTCCCAGCCGGCCTCGTTGAAATCGGCCAGCTGGCGGCTTTCGGTGTGGACCTCCAGCCAGGGCTTCTTCCAGCCCTGGGCCCGCACATAGGAAACCAGCTGCGACCAGCCATGGCCCTCGCGCCCGTTTCGCACCACCTGCCCCGGCCCCATGGGCGACGACAGGTCGATGGTCTGGGTCAGGGCCCCGGGCACGCTCAGGACCAGGGCCATGCGCACGTCCTTGGCCCAGTGGTCCGGGTCATAGGCCGCATTCGTATCGGCGGCCGCCGTGAGGAACTGGGCCATCTTGTCCATCCAGTAGGGATAGAGCTCCATGACCTCGCCCGGCAGCGCCGCCTGTTTCGCCCGCCCCGGCAGTTCCAGCGCCCAGGTCGCGACCAGGGCCCGGCGCATCGCGTCCGTGGCGCCTTCGCCCAGGGCCTTGTCGGCGGCATGTGCCGGCAGGTCGAAATTCCAGTGGGGCGCGGCGGTGACCGCCGGGTCCACGGCTTCGACCGAGGCGATATCGACCCGCGTCCGCTCTTCGGCGGTCAGTCGGGCCCGGATGGCCTTGAAGGCCTCGATCAGGGTTTGGGTCAGCGTTTCCATCACCCGATACTGGCACACGCCGGTTGGCGAAGACTTAAAGGCTGGCGAGGCGTCGCACCGCCGCGCTAAACCCCGCGCAACACCTATATGGAGCCCAAGATGTCCATCAACGCCCGCCTCGCCGAACTCGGTATCGCCCTGCCTCAGCCCGCTGCGGCGGTGGCCAACTACGTCCCGTTCGTGCGGACCGGAAATCTGGTCCATATCTCGGGCCAGTTGTCGAACGACGCCTCGGGCGGACTCAAGGGCACGGTGGGCGAGGACGTCACCCCGGACCAGGCCAACGCCGGCGCCCGCCTCTGCGGCATCAACCTTCTGGCCCAGCTGAACGCCGCGCTCGACGGCGACCTCGACCGCGTCGTCCGCGTCGTCAAGCTCGGCGGCTTCGTTCAGGCCGGCCCCGGTTTCACCGCCATCCCGGCCGTCATCAACGGCTGCTCGGACCTGATGGTCGAGGTGTTCGGCGACGCCGGCCGTCACGCCCGCTCAGCCGTCGGCGTCTACCAGCTGCCCCTCGGCTTCGCCGTCGAGGTGGACGCCATCGTCGAGGTGCGGTGAGCCCGCAGCCCGAGTTCACGCTCCAGGTCCATGACAGCCTCGCGGCCATCGGTCGCGAGGCGTGGGACGCCTGCGCCGCCCCGACCGGCGATCCCTTCGTCTCGTTCGACTTTCTGAACGCCTGCGAAGCCTCCGGCAGCGCCGTCGCCAGTCAAGGCTGGGGCCCGCGTCACCTGACCCTGATGGGGCCCGATGACACTGTCCTCGGCTGTATGCCCCTCTATCTGAAAGGCCACAGCCAGGGCGAATACGTCTTCGACCACGCCTGGGCCGACGCCTACCAGCGCGCCGGCGGCCGCTACTATCCCAAGCTGCTGGGAGCGGTGCCGTTCACCCCCGCCACCGGCCCCCGCTTCCTGCACGCTCCGGGTACGGACGAGGCGACTGTCCGCGCCGCCCTGATCCAGGGCGCCCTGACCCTGACCGAGCGGCTGGGCGTCTCGTCCCTGCATGTGAACTTCCCGACACAGCCCGAATGGTCGGCCATGGGCGAGGCCGGGATGCTGCGTCGCCAGGACATGCAGTTCATCTGGAGGAACGAGGGCTACCAGACCTTCGACGACTTCCTCGCCGCCCTGTCCTCCAACCGCCGCAAGACCATCCGCCGCGAGCGCCGCGACGCCCGGGCCGGCCTCGACATCCGCGTCCTGACCGGCGCCGACCTCACGGAGGCCCACTGGGACGCCTTCTTCGACTTCTACCAGGACACGGGCGAGCGTAAATGGGGCCGCCCCTATCTGACGCGCGCCTTCTTCTCGATGATCGGGGAAACGATGGCCGAGCGCATCGCCCTGGTCATGGCCTTCCGCGACGGCGCGCCCATCGCCGGCGCCCTGAACTTCATCGGCCGCGACGCCCTGTACGGCCGCCAGTGGGGGGCGCTGGAAGAGGTCCCCTTCCTGCATTTCGAGCTCTGCTACTATCAGGCCATCGAGTTCGCGATCGCCCACGGCCTCTCCCGCGTCGAGGCGGGCGCCCAGGGCGAGCACAAGATGGCGCGCGGCTACCTGCCCTCCCCCGTCTATTCCGCCCACTATATCGCCGACCCTGCCCTGCGCGGTCCCGTGGCCCAGTATCTCGTGCAGGAAAGCGCGGGGGTGGAGGCCGAGATCGCGGCGATGACGGCGGAATACTCGCCCTATCGGACGGCCTGATTGCCACGGGTCGCCTTGGCTGCTCATATTCCCGAAACCTCGATTTCTCCCGGAGCGCCCATGTCCCGTCTGCTGATCCTCTTGGCCTCGGCCGCCCTCGCTACTCCGCTCGCCGCCGCTCCGGCCTCGGCCCAGTCCGTCGATCGCGTCGCCGTCAACGGCATCCTCGACCAGGGGCTGAATCACTCGCAGGTCATGCAGACCGCCGCCCATCTGACCGACAACATCGGCGGCCGCCTGACCAACTCGCCGGCCATGCGCGAGGCCGAGACCTGGACCCAGCAGCAGTTCCGCGACTGGGGCCTGTCCAACGTCCGCACCGAGGGCTTCGAGTTCGGCCGCGGCTGGTCGATCGTGCGCTCCAGCGCCCGGATGACCGAGCCGCGCGTCATCGACCTGCGCGCCATCCCCATCGCCTGGACGCCCGGCACCAATGGAACGATCAGCGCCGGTGTCGTCGTCGCCCCGATGACCAGGGTCGCCGACTTCGAGCGCTTCCGGGGTCAGCTGCGCGGCAAGATCGTCATGGTCACCCAGCCCAACACCGGTTCGGAGCCCGCCGAGGCGCCCTTCCGCCGCCTGACCGACGAACAGCTCCGCAGCGGCAACGTCTATGTCCAGCCCCAGTATTCCCCTGCCGCCATCGAACGTCAGCTGGACGCCCCGAACTTCGCCGTCGCCCTGGACGACTTCCTCGCCGGGGAAGGCGCCCTCGCCCTGGTCCGCATGTCCGCCCGCGACGGCGGTCTGCTGCACGGGACCGGCTCGGGCTTCCGCGTCGGCCAGACGCCCAGGGTTCCCGGCATGGAACTGGCCGCCGAGGACTATCGCCGCCTCGCCCGCCTCGCCCGGACCGACACCCCGCCGACGCTGGAGCTGATGAGCGAGGTCGAGTTCCACGATGAGGACGTCAACGCCTACAACGTCCTGGCCGATATTCCGGGTACGGACCGCTCCGGTGAATACGTCATGGCGGGCGCCCACCTCGACAGCTGGGTCGCCTCCGACGGCGCCAGCGACAACGCCGCCGGCAGCGCCGTGGTCATGGAGGCCGCCCGGATCCTGATGCAGCTCGGCGTCCGTCCGAAACGCACCATCCGCTTCGCCCTGTGGAACGGAGAGGAGCAGGGCCTGTGGGGCTCTCTGGCCTATGTCGATCAGCATCTGGCGACGCGCGCCCCCTCAACCGACCCAAGGCTGGCCGGTCAACCGAACAACCGCACCTGGCGCAACCGTTGGCCGATCCAGCCGCGCGAGGGCCATGGCGACCTGACCGCCTATTTCAACATCGACAACGGATCGGGACGGATCCGCGGCATCAATGCCGAGGGTAATGTCGCCGCCGCGCCCATCTTCCAGGAATGGCTGGCCCCGTTTGCCAGCCTGGGCGCCTCCACCGTCTCCCTGCGCACCTCGGGCGGCACCGACCACGTCTACATGCAGAGCGTCGGCATCCCGGGCTACCAATTCATCCAGGACCCGCTCGACTACGACAGCCGCATCCACCACACCTCGGTCGACAGCTACGACCACCTGAAGCCGGACGACCTGCGTCAGGCGGCGGTCATCCTGGCCAGCTTCCTCCTGAACGCCGCCAACCGCGACCAGCCCCTGCCCCGGATGCCGGTCCCTACCCAGCCGACGCCGAGCGATCCGTTCGAATACCTGCCGGCGGAGTGATCTTCAGCGAGGCGGAGGCTCCGGCTTCCGCCTCAGCCCAGCATCCGAATGATCTCGGCCTGTTGCGCCTTCATGACCGGCGCGCCGCTCCCGCCCCGACCTGTGGCCTTGATCGCCAGCATCATAGGCGTCGAGCCCTTCCCGTTCCGGCGCAGGGGGTCAGCTCCCATCGCCAACAGCGCCTCGACGGCTGCGGCGCAGCGCTTCCTGACAGCCCGGTGCAGCGGCGTGACCCCGGACTTGTCGATCGCGTCGGGATCGGCCCCTGAGGACACCAGGCTGGCGATCACCGCTGCCTGCGCCGCCGGGTTCCAGCTATCCGACCCGGGCATTCCGTCCGCCGCATAGTGCAGGGGTTGCGCGCCACGCCGGTTGGCGGCCGCGACGTCGGCGCCGAACCCGATCAGCTGGCGCACGATCCCTACCTGATACGCCGCTGCCGCGATGTGGAACGCCATATCCCCGGCATAAACATGGTGCTGGATTTCCGGCAGAAAGACATCCGCCTCCCCTCGCGACGCGCCCTTAGTCACCACCGCTCGCGAGATCGCGGGACAGGCGGCGAGGATCTCGTCCACCGTCATCGTGTCCGCCGCGACGATCGCCTTCAGCAGGCCCCAGAGTGGCTCGTCTTCAGTCATGTCCGGATCGGTCCCGCCTGCCTGCGCCCAAGCTAGCCCCGCTCGGCCGCAGCCGCGAACAGTCGTGCAATCTCGCCGTCCACCGCTGCGGGATCGTCCAGCTCGACCGTGGCGCTCAGCCGTTCGGACCAGCTTTCCTTGCGCGCCGCGGGCGACAGCCGCGCCGAGGCTTCCGGTTCCAGCTTCAACCCTAGCACGGCCTGCCCGCCCTTCAGCGGTCGCACGGCCGCGAACTGTACGGCGCGACTGAACGCGGTGTAGCCCTTCCGTTGGCCGGAAATGACGCCCTGAACTCCGGAGGCGACAGCCTCGACGGCCTCGAGGATGGCCAGAGACCCGGCCTCCTTCCACAGGGCCGCACGCAGTTCCGCCGGCTCATCCCAGCCCGGCTGCGCGGCGGGATTGAAGGCGTCCAGGATGTATGAGGCGTGGTTCTGGCCCACGCCGTATTCGGCTTTCAGCCAGGCCTGCCGGGCCTTGGGCGCGGTCTCCGGGCAGGTCTTCATGATCTCGACCCAGGCCTCCAGCGACCGGCCGCTCCGGGTCTCGAAATTCGCCTTCACCGTGGCGAACCATTTCGCCTGACGCTCGGTCAGCTGGGGTCCGGGCTTCATCCGCTCATCCCGCAATTGGAAACGGCCGGGACTTTCGCCCCGGCCGCCGCCGAAAGTCAGTTTCAGCCGCCGTCGTTGAGGTTCAGCGACTCACCGTTGATGGCGCAGAAGTCGACGCCCATGACGATCAGATCGGGGGTGTCGTCATCGAACACGACTTTGATGTCGTATTCGCAGTCTTCAAGGCCGTCATCGATGGTGACCTGTACGCTGTCGCCGCTGCCGACGACCTGGTCGCCCAGGATGTCTTCTTCCCAGTCGTTGGTCGACGGGATGGAGATGAACAGTTGGACGACGACTTCGCTGGTGCCGTTGTTCAGGGTGAAGTCCAGCGGGCCGGTCTGGGCCGAGGCGCTGGAGGCGACGAAGGTGAAGGCAAGCGCAGCGGCCGCCGACAGGAGTTTGATGGTCATGAACAGGTCTCCCCAGGCCCGACGCGGACCCTGGCGCCTATGGCTACACCGGTTTTCGCAGCGAGCAAGCCACGCAATCTGACGACCTCGCGCGCATTCGGCGCTAGGATCGCGAATCCCATGCCCATCCGCCGCCTCCCGCCCGAGACCGTCAATCGCATCGCCGCCGGCGAGGTGGTCGAACGGCCGTCCAGCGCCATCAAGGAGCTGGTCGAGAACGCCCTCGACGCCGGGGCGACCCGGATCGAGATCCAGGCCGACGGCGGCGGCCTGTCGCGCATCCTGATCGCCGACGACGGCCATGGCATGGCCCCGGGCCAGCTGGCCCTCGCCGTCGAACGCCATGCGACGTCGAAGCTGGAGCCTGACGACGCGGGCGACGTCGACCTGTTGCGTATCTCGACCCTGGGCTTCCGGGGCGAGGCCCTGCCGTCGATCGGCTCGGTCGCCCGCCTGACCATCACCAGCCGCGCGAAAGACGGCGACGCCCACCAGATCACGGTCGAGGGCGGCGACCAGCGTCCGGTCGCCCCCGCCGGCTTCCCCGGCCCCCACGGCGCCCGGGTCGAGGTCCGCGACCTGTTCTACGCCACCCCGGCCCGGCTGAAGTTCATGAAGTCCGAGCGGTCGGAGGCCATGGCCATCTTTGAGGAGATCAAGCGCCAGGCCATGGCGCATGAGACCGTCGCTTTCACCCTCGACCTCGACGGCCGGACCACGCTGAGGCTGCCCGCCGAACACCCCGGTGACGAAGGCCGGCTGAAACGTCTCGCCGCCCTGCTGGGCCGTGACTTCGAGGCCAATGCCCTGCTGATCGACCAGTCGCGCGAGGGCATACGGCTGTCGGGCTATGCCGGCCTGCCGACCTATTCGCGCGGCAACGGCGGGCACCAGTATCTGTTCGTCAACGGCCGCCCGGTGCGCGACCGGCTGCTGCAGGGGGCCTTGCGGGGCGCCTATGCCGACTTCCTCGCCCGCGACCGACATCCGGCGGCGGTGCTGTTCCTCGAGATCGACCCGCTGTTCGTCGATGTGAACGTCCACCCGGCCAAGGCCGAGGTCCGGTTTCGCGACCCGGCCATGGTGCGCGGCCTGATCGTCGGCGCCTTGCGTCACGCCCTGCATGCCGCCGGCCACCGCGCCTCGACGACCGTCGCCGACAATGTGCTGGCCGGGTTCACGGCGCACACGGGCCCGGCCTGGAGTCCCTCGTCTCCAACCGCCCGGGGCTTCAGCGGCTGGACCGGCTGGGATCGGCCCGTGGCCGCCAATCAGGACATCCCGGGCCTGTCGGAGATGACCGTCCGCGTCGAGGCCCCGCCCGCCGACTTCCAGCACTGGCCCGAACAGTCCGGCGCGCCCAACCCCGCCGACCCGATCGACCAGCCGCTGGGGGCCGCCCGGGCCCAGGTCCATGGGACCTATATCGTCGCCCAGACCCGCGACGGCATCGTCGTGGTCGACCAGCACGCGGCCCACGAACGGCTCGTCTACGAACGGATGAAGACCCAGATGGCCGAGGGCTCGGTCATCCGCCAGGCCCTGCTGACGCCCGAGGTTGTGGAGCTGGACCCCGCCGAGGCCGACCGCGTCATCGCCCGCGCCGACGAACTGGCCCAGCTCGGCCTGATCGTCGAACCCTTCGGCGGCGGGGCGGTGCTGGTGCGCGAGACCCCGGCCCTGCTCGGCGACACAGACGTCCAGGGCCTGATCCGCGACATCGCCGACGACCTGGCCGAACACGGCGCGGCCCTGGCTCTGTCGGAACGGCTCGGCGAGGTCTGCGGGACCATGGCCTGCCACGGTTCGGTGCGCGCCGGCCGCGTCCTGTCGGCGCCCGAGATGAACGCCCTGCTCCGCCAGATGGAGGCCACGCCCCACTCCGGTCAGTGCAACCACGGCCGCCCGACCTATGTGGAGCTGAAGCTCAACGACCTTGAGAAGTTGTTCGGAAGACGTTGAAAACGCTTGTACGGCCCTCGGCGGCCGGGGAACTGGACTCTAAAAAACACCGTCCAAAGAGTCCAATGAGTCCATTCGCCCCGGCGACTCTGTCTGCGTGGGAGTTCTCGATCCTTTACGGGCTGCAGTTCACGACACACCGGTATGGGGGCGTTTCTGAGGGTGGTTGATAAAAGGCCTCTCGTTAGAGCCGGGCCTTGATTTCAAGGGTGAATTCGGACGATCCGTTGATGGGTATGGGGCACTGACCCTCTCCCCTTGCGGGAGAGGGACTAGACCAGATTGCGCTTCCCGTAGCCCGCCATCGCCTCGGCCATCCATTCCGCGAGGCCCGGTCGAGCCGCATCATACAACGCCTTGAACTCCGCGTTCTCGACATACAGCCGCCCCAGACCGGCATAGGCCTCCGCCGTCGGCGACGTCTTCCAGCTCTTGGTTACCCAGGCATGATGCCGGGCCAGCAGCGGATCCAGCGCCGGATCGTCGGCCGCCGTCCCCTGCCCCATCGCCAGGGCGAAATCGTCCCGTAACGCCATCGACTCGGCCCGCCAGTCCTCACGCTGGTCCGCCGACATGGCCGCCATCGCTTCGCGACCCATCTCGATCCGTTCGCGCGCCGGTTCGCCGTATTTCTCGATCAGCCAGGCCTCGTATTCGGCCTGTTTCTGCGGGCTGAAGCCCTCGTACAGTTGCTTGTCCATGATCGTCGTTCGTCCTTCCAGTTCGGCGATCGTGCGGTCGATCGTCCGGGCCAGACGGCGATAGCGGTCCGCTTCCTGTTCCAGCCGCGACCGCTGCTCGCGCAGCGCCGTCAGCCGGTCGGGGTCCTCGGCGTCCAGCAGGGCCGGAATGTCGCTGAGCGCGACCCCGAACTCCCGATGGATCAGGATCTGCTGCAGGCGCAGCAGTTCCGTTCGCCCATAGTAGCGGTATCCGTTCTCGCCGACCGTCGCGGGCTTCAGCAATCCGATGTCGTCATAGTGGTGCAGCGTCCGGACCGAGGTCCCGGACAGCTTCGCCAGCTGGCTGACGGTATGGATCGTGTGGCGCGCGTCGTTCCGCATGGACAGACCTATGGGGCCTCACGCGGCGTGAGGGTCAAGCGCTCCGTCTGAGAAACAGCACCCGCGCGGCGCCGTAGTCGCGCGCGTCCAGCCTGTCGTAGCCGGGCGTGTCGATGTCCGGCTCGTCCGAGCCGCGCTCGAACACCACGATGGCGCCGGGTTTCAGCCAGTCGCCGTCCAACAGCCGTTGCAGCGACTGCTCGCCCAGCCCCTTGCCGTAGGGCGGGTCGAGGAAGGCGAAGTCGAAGGCCTCGCCGTCCGATCCCGGCCGCACGCCCATCTCGACGGCGCTGCGCCGATGCACGCGCGTCGCGCCCATGATGCCGTAGGCGTCGGCGTTCTCGCGGATGGCCCCGCGCGCCTCGTCGTCGATCTCCACGAAGACGCAGAAGCCCGCGCCCCGGCTCATCGCCTCGAAGCCCAAGGCCCCCGATCCGGCAAACAGGTCCATGACCCGCGCACCCTGCAGCGGCTCGGCCCATGATGCATGCTCCAGGACGTTGAACACGGCCTGACGCGCGCGATCGGAGGTCGGGCGCGTGCCCTGTCCCTCAGGCGCCACGATGGCGCGACCTTTGAGCTTTCCGGCGACGATCCTCATGGCCTCCCTCTGGACCGAAACCGCGACGCAATGCAACGGTAAGTCATGTCCCCGTATGAAGCGCTCGTCCGTGCCGTTCCCCTCGCGCGCCGGTCGCCGATGATCACCGGCTTCGAACCGCAACGGCCCTGGCTCAAGCTGGGCGGCCTCATCGCCCTGGCGATGCTGCTGATGGTCGTCGTCACGATCGTCCTGGCCATCATCGTCCGCATCATTCCCGGGGCGACCGATCAACTAGGCCTGTCCGGGCCCCTGCCGGAGACGCCCCTCCGGCTGATCGGCGAGAGCGTGAGCACCCTGCTGCTGGCGGCGATACTGGGCAGTCTGGCCGTGGCCATTCTCGCCGCGGCGTCCATGATCTACCTGCGTCCACTGGCGGACTTCCTGTGGCCCGGCCGCAGGTTCAATGCCGGGGATCTCGGCGTCGGCTTCCTGGCGATGGCCTGTGTCAGCGTGATCCTGTTCCCCTTCTATCTGGTGATGGGCGCACAATGGACCCCGCCGCTTCTCAGCCCGACCTATGCCGACTGGACACGGCCGGTCTTCGTCGTAGCCAGCATCGTCGGCCTGCTCGGCGCGGCGGCGGCGGAGGAGGTCGTCTGTCGCGGCGTCCTGCTGCGTCTCACGACCCAGCTGACGCGGCATCCCGTCGTCCTGTGCCTGATCAACGGCCTGCTGTTCTCGGCCCTGCATCTCGACCCCGATCCCGTGGCCTATGTCGCGCGGGCCTTGTCCGGCGCGATCTGGACCTGGGCCGCGATTCGGCTGGGCGGGCTGGAATTCGCCATCGGCGCCCACCTGGCCAACAACCTGATGATCTGCCTGTTCTGGCAGCCCCTCTCCGCGAGCGAGGTGGGACGCGATTCGGACTGGATCGAGCTGGCGCCGGAGGTCTTCGTGGCCATCGTCATGCTGGTCGTCATAGAGCGGTTGGCCGACGGACCTCGCGACTGGCGACTGGCGCGATTAGCCCCGCGAGGGGCCGCGTGATCCGCCGGGCTTGCCGCCCGTAGGACGAGGACCACCCGGGCCAGAGCGAGGCCCGCTGGAACGCGGCGCGCCGGCGCCGTCGCGCGGCTTGAAGTCGCGTTTGGGCTTATCCCCGTCGCGAGCCCAGGTCGCCGATTTCGGACCGATGATCTTGTCCTCGCGCGGCTTGAACACCCGGGCGGGCCGTTCGCCGCCCGCAGCGCCCTCTTCGCGAGGCTGCCACGGCTTCTTGATCGAGGGACCGCGCGGATTGGGCGCGCCGGCCTTGGCCCAGCCGGCCTTCTTCGGCGGCCGGTTGGCGCGTTCGACGCCTTGGACATGGGCGGTCTCGGCGGCGCGCACGCGGCTGGGCTTGCGCGACGGGTCCGACATGGCCGAGCCCGAGACGCCCGCCACCTTCGGCGTGCTCGTGCGGCGACCCGGCACGGGCGCGGGCGTGGCGACGGTGTTGCCCTCGGGCAGATTGTCGGGGCGGATGTGTTCGCCCAGCAGTTCGCGGATCACGCGGGGGCCGATCTCCTCGACCGAGCCGGTCGCCAGCGTCCCCAGCTGGAAGGGCCCATAAGCCAGCCGGATCAGCCGGTTGACGGTCAGGCCGACCGATTCCAGCACCTTGCGGACTTCGCGGTTCTTGCCCTCGGCGATCTGGACGCTGATCCACAGGTTGGCGGCCTGCGAGCCGTCCTCCTTGGTCGTGGCCTTGTCGATGGTCGCCTCGACCGGGCCGTAGCGGACGCCGTCGACGGTGACCCCGTCCTTCAGCCTGTCGAGCTCGGCCTGGGTGATCCGACCCCGCGCCCGCGCCCGGTACTGACGCACCAGCGCCGTCTCCGGCAGCTCCAGGGCGCGCGACAGCTCGCCGTCGTTCGTCAGCAGCAGCAGGCCTTCGGTGTTGATGTCCAGACGCCCGACCGAGATCACCCGCGGCAGGCCGCTGGGCAGGGCGTCGAACACCGTCGGCCGCCCTTGCGGATCGTTGTGCGAGGTCAGCAGGCCGACCGGCTTGTTGTAGCGCCAGACCCGCGTGGCCTGGGCCGCCGCGATCGGCTTGCCGTCCACGGTGATGACGTCGTCGCGCGTCACCAGGGTCGCCGGAGTGTCAAGGATGCGGCCGTTGACCGCTACCTTGCCCAGGCCGATCAGCCGCTCGACCTCGCGGCGCGAGGCGATGCCGGCGCGCGCCATGGCCTTGGCGATCCGCTCGCTGCGTTTCGGCTCGACCGGCGCGGTATCCTTGCCTGGCTTGCCGCCCGGCTTGCCACCGGCGCGCGGGCCCTTCGGCTTCGGTTCCGGGCGTGCGCCCTTGTCCGGCGCATAGGCGCGTCCGCTGCCCGAGCTCCGTCCGCCTTCAGGGGCCTTGGTGCTGGACTGGAACAGGGCGGCGGAGGCCGAGCCGGGGCGCGCGGAGCCGCTTTTCGGGCGGTCGCCGGGCTTATGCGCCCTCGGGGCTTGACTGGGCCGGGGCTTCTTGTCGTTGTCGTCTGTATGGCGGGCCATGATGAGCGGTTCATGCGCATGGCATTGGACCTGGCGCAAGCGGCGGCGGACGCCGGAGAGGTGCCAGTGGGCGCCGTCGTGGTCGATGAAGCGACCGGATCCGTCATTTCCGTCGGCGCCAACGGCCCCATCGGAGGCCTTGATCCCACCGCTCACGCAGAGATCGAGGCCATTCGCGCGGCGGCCCTGGCGACCGGAAACTATCGTCTCACGGGCCTGACTCTTTATGTGACGCTGGAGCCCTGCGCCATGTGCGCCGGGGCCATCAGCCATGCCCGAATCGGCCGCGTCGTCTGGGCGGCGGACGATCCGAAGGGCGGCGCCGTCATCCACGGCCCCCGCCTGTTCGAACAGCCGACCCTGCATTCGCGCCCGACGACCGAGGGCGGCCTGTTGGGGGAAGAAGCAGCGGCGCTGCTGCGCAGCTTCTTCCGGGAACGGCGGTCCGTCCGGCCCGTTAGCCAAGCCTGACCGTAACGCCTAGAGAGACTGATGCGTCACCTGATCCTGATTGCGGCCGCGACTTCGGCCCTCTGCGGCTGCGGCCCCAAGCCCGCCAAGGCCCCGACTGACGGCGAGGCCGTGCGCCAGCGTGCGATCGACGCCCAGACTGCGCGTCGTCGCACGGGCGCCGAGCTTCAGGATCGCGCGGTCAACCGCGTCATCCGAACCGTCTATCTGTGCGACAACGGTGAACGCCTGTCGGTCGATTTCGACAACCCCCGCGCCATGGCGACAGTCCGTAACTCGAACGGCGAGGCCGTTGATCTGTATCAGGAAAGAGCCGCCGACGGCATCTGGTACAAGGCCAGCGCCTATGAACTGCGCGGCAAAGGCATCCTCGCCACCTGGTCCGCCGACGGCCGCCAGCCGACGGAGTGCCGGGCGATCGACTAGGCTGACGCCGCCAGCCGAAGGTCGAGGCGGCTCCGGACATCCGGCCAATCCCGGTCCAGAACGGCGTAGAGCGCCGTATCCCGCACCCGGCCGGTCCAGGTGGTCTTGTGATTCCCGAGCACGCCCTCGAACCGCGCGCCCAGCTTGGTAATCGCCGCACGGCTGCGGGCATTGATTGCGTCAGTCAGGATTTCGACCCGCACGATGCCCGAGGTGAACGCATGCTCCAGCATCAGCCGCTTGCAGGCCGGGTTGACCAGGCTGCCTCGCGCGTCCGGCCGATAGAAGGTCGCCCCGATCTCGCAGCGCCGATGCTCAGGCCGGATCTCATAAAGGCTGGAGGTGCCGACCACCACGCCGTCCGATAACCGCCGCACAGCGTAGGCCACCTTGGTCCCGGGCTGCATGTCCCGCAGCGCCGAGGTCCAGAACGGGTCGAAATGCTCGCCGTGCGCCGTCCCGACCATGACGGCCCAGCTGTCGGGATCGACGTTCAGCGCCGCCCGCACCTCCTCCTCTAGCCCGGCCGCATAGGGCTCCAGCCGCACGCAGGCGTTTTCCAGCGGAACGATCGGGATCACGCCGCGCCTTCACTCTTCAGGAAGTCGAGGATCGGCGCGGTGTGGTCATATCGCTGCACAAGGACGTCGCCGATCCGACGCGCGAGGATCAGGGTCACGCCCCCGGCCTCCGCCTTCTTGTCCCCCGCCATACGCGCCAGCAACGCCTCGGCCGAAAATTGACTCGCCTGCGTCAGCCGGGTCGGCAGGCCGGCCGCCGCGATCACCGTCTCCACCCGTTCGGCCTCCGCCGCCGTGCACAGGCCCTGGGAAACCGAGAACCGGAACGCCATACAGCAGCCGAGCGCCACGGCCTCGCCATGGGCCAGCGCCGCCTCCTCGAAGCCCAGTTCCGCCTCGATGGCGTGGCCGAAGGTGTGGCCGAGGTTCAGTAGGGCCCTACGGCCCGCCTCCTTCTCGTCCTCGCCGACGATGGCCGACTTAATCTCGACCGAGCGAATCACCGCCCGCTCCAGTGCCGCCGGATCGCCCCTGGCCCCCGCTGCCCCGTCTCCCGCCAGCCAGTCGAAGAAGTCCGCATCGCAGATCAGCCCGTGCTTCACCACCTCGGCCCAACCCGACCGCAGTTGCACATCCGGGAGGGTCGCCAGCACGTCGATATCGGCCAGCACCAGCCGCGGCTGGTGAAAGGCCCCGACCAGGTTCTTGCCCCGGGGCGTATCGATCGCCGTCTTCCCGCCGACGGAGGAGTCGACCTGGGCCAGCAGGGTCGTTGGAACCTGCACGAAATCGATGCCGCGCATGTAGAGGGCCGCCGCCAGACCGGCCAGGTCGCCGACGACCCCCCCGCCTAGGGCCACCACGACGTCCTTGCGATCCAGCCCCGCCGCCAGCAGCCGGTCCATCAGCCGTTCCAACTCGGCGAAGGACTTGGACGCCTCGCCCACCGGCACGGCCACGATCTCCGACCGCACGCCCGCTGCGGCCAGCGACGCCTGCAGCGCCGGCCCGTGGAGCGCCGCCACGGTCTCGTCCGAGACGATCACCGTCCGACCGCGCGCAAGCGGCGCGATCCGCGCGCCCGCCTCGGCCATCAGCCCGCGCCCGACCACCACGTCATAGGCGGCGAACGATCCGCCGGAGACCGCAATCACCGTCATGCCGAGGCTCCGTTCGCCCAGTAGTGGTTCAGGGCCGCGACGATCGCGTCCACCGCCTGGGCATGAGCGCCTGCGCCGACGTCCACAGTCAGATCGGCCGTCGCCTCGTAGACGGGGTAACGCACCTCGGCCATCGCCTTCAGCGCCACGAGCGGGTCCTTGCCGCGCAGCAGGGGCCGGGTGTCACGCCGTTGCACCCGCTGGGCCACGATCTTCAGATCGGCTCTCAGCCAGACCGAGGTCGCATGGGCCTTCATCAGCTCCCGCGTGTCGGGATTCAGCACCGCCCCGCCGCCGGTGGCGAGCACGATCGGCGGCCCCTCCAGCAGGCGGCGCATCACCCGCGCCTCTCCGGCCCGGAACTCGGCCTCACCCATCCGGGCGAAGATGTCGGACACGGTCATCTGGGCCGCCGCCTCGATGGCCTCGTCGCCATCGACAAAGGCCAGGCCCAGCCGGTTGGCGAGGCGACGCCCGACCGTCGATTTGCCCACACCCATCAGCCCCACCAGCGCTATGGTGCGGGTCGGCGCGGGAATCGCGGCGGCCGAGGCGCGTGCGCTCACGGTCGGTCTCGGCGGGAGGAGTTACGGCAAGGCATGGTCGCTCCAGTCTCTACACCAAGCGCCGCCGCTCGCCAGCGCCCGTCTGACGGCGCCCGACAATGACCACGCCCCAGGTCGAAGCCTTCCTGGAGATGATGGCTGTGGAGCGGGACGCCTCGCCGAACACGCTGTCGGCCTACGCCCGTGATCTCGCGGATGCGGAGGCGGCCCTCGGTGCGCTGGGCCTGATGGCCGCGGACGAGACCGCGATCGAGGCCTGGTTCGCCGGGCTCTCGCTTCGGGGCCTGTCCGCCGCCACGGCCGCGCGCCGTCGCTCGGCCGTGCGCCAGTTCTACCGCTTCGCCATGGCCGAGGGCTGGCGCGCCGATGACCCCTCCCGGCGCCTCGACGCCCCGAAACAGGGCCGCTCCCTGCCCCGCACCCTGAGCCGCGAAGAGGTCGTGCGGCTGCTGACCGCCTCCGCCGCCCGCGACGGCGCCTCGGGCGTGCGCATGATCGCCCTGGTCGAACTGGCCTATGCCTCGGGGATGCGGGTGTCGGAACTGCTGGCCCTGCGGGTCGAGGCCGTGCGCCGCGATCCCGCCTACCTCATCGTGCGCGGCAAGGGCGGCAAGGAGCGGCTGGCGCCATTGAACGCCTCGGCGCGGGAAGCGGTGAAGGCCTGGCTGATCGTGCGCGACGCCGCTCGTCCGGAAAAGGCCCCCGACAGCCCATGGCTGTTCCCGTCAGGCACGACCGCCAACCATCTGACCCCCCGTCGCTTCGCCCAGATGCTGGATCAGGCGGCTCTGGACGCGAACATCGACCCCGCCCGCGTTAGCCCCCACGTCCTGCGTCACGCCTTCGCCACCCATCTGCTCGAAGGCGGCGCCGACCTGCGCGTCGTCCAGACCCTGCTCGGCCACGCCGACATCGCCACGACCCAGATCTACACACACCTGGCGACCGACCGCCTGACCCAGGTGGTCAACCGGCACCATCCCTTGGCGCGGGACGACTAGGCGCGCATACTCAAGCTCATGAGCCAGTCCTTCTACGTCAAGGCGATCTGGGACCCCGAGGCCGAGGTCTGGACCAGTGAGTCCAATATTCAGGGTCTGGTGCTCGAAACGGCAACGCTCGGCGAGTTTGAAAACCTGGCGCGTCATTTCGCACCTGAGCTTCTTGCGGAAAATCTGGGCGTTCATGGTCAGGTTCCGATCCGGTTTGAGGCCGTCGGCGGCTTCGACGTCATCGCAGCCTGATGACGCTATCGATCCCGCCCGTGCGTTGAACGGCCCCGGTGGTTGGCTTCATCGATAGCGAACACCATTGGACGCCACTCGATGCCACATGACTTTTACGCTGAATTGACGGGTCTGCTCTCCGCTGCGGGTTGGCGTCGCGCGGAAAGCGCCAAGGGTAGCCACGAGAAGTGGCGGCATCCCGACAAGGCCCATGCGATCATCGTGCCTCGCTCAAAAAGCCGACACACCGCCAATGAAGTTCTGAAACAGGCCGGGTTATACAAGGCTTTCTGATCGCCTTGATCCCGCCGACGCCCTCCCCTAGCCTCTGACGCTCACCCCGAACGAAGGCCCGCGCCGACCATGTGATCCCCTCCCGACCGCAACCGCCCCTCAAAGCCTTGCATCGGGAAAGCCATGTCCGCCTCCATCGTTCTGCACGACCTCGCCTGGGCCCCGCCCGGCAGATCGCCTCTATTCTCCGACCTCAACCTCGCCTTCGGGCCTGAGCGCACCGGGCTCGTCGGTCGCAACGGCGTCGGCAAGACCACCCTGCTGCGCCTCATCGAGGGCCGCCTGACGCCACAAGGCGGGACCGTGACCGTCAAAGGCCGCGTCGCTGTTCTGCGCCAGACCGTTCAGGTCGATGGGAGCGAAACCATAGCCGACCTGTTCGACGCAAAGCACGCCCTCGCCCTCCTCGCCCGCGCCGAGGCGGGGCTGGCCGACGCCGACGACCTGGGCCGCGCCGACTGGACGCTAGAGGCGCGTATAACCTCGGCGCTCGGGCGGCTGAGCCTCGACGCCACCCCGGACACCCGTGTCGCGAGCCTATCCGGCGGCCAGCGCACCCGGGCCGGCCTCGCCGCCCTGCTGTTCGAAGAGCCGGACTGGCTGATCCTCGACGAGCCCACCAACAACCTCGACCGCGAAGGGCGAGAGGCGGTGATCGACCTGCTGGCCGAGTGGCGCTCCGGAGCCATCGTGGTCAGCCACGACCGGGAACTGCTGGAGATGATGGACGCCATCGTCGAGCTGGCCACTCTCGGCGCGACCCGCTACGGCGGCGGCTGGAGCGCCTGGCGCGCCCGCAAGACGCTGGAGCTTGAGGCTGCCCGGCGCGACCTCGCCGACGCCGACAAACGCCTGACCGGCCTCGCCCGCACGGCCCAGCGGAACGCCGAACGCAAGGCCCGCTCCGACAGCGCCGGTCGCGCCTCGGCCGCCGGCGGCGATCAGCCCAAGATCCTGCTCGGCGCCAGGAAGGACCGCGCCGAGGACACCGGCGGCGAGCAATCCCGTCTCGCCGAGCGCCGCCGGGACCAGGCGGAAGGGGCGGCGAGGACAGCCCGCGAACGGATCGAGGTGCTCCAGCCGCTGACCGTGACCCTGCCCCCGACCGGCCTGCCCATCGGTCGAGAAATCCTGGCCCTCGAGAGGGTGTCCGCCGGCTATGTCCCCAGACACCCCGTCCTGACCGGCCTGTCCCTGCGCATCGCGGGTCCCGAACGTGTCGCGATCACCGGTCCAAACGGCTCCGGCAAGACCACCCTGCTCGCCCTGATCACCGGCGCGCTGGCCCCGACGTCGGGCAGGGTGCGGCTCTCGACGCCTGCGGCCATGCTGGACCAGCAGGTCGCCGTCCTCGATCCTGCCCTGTCGATCCGCGACAATTTCCGCCGCCTGCACCCCGAGGTCGACGAGAACGCCTGCCGCGCCGCCCTGGCCCGCTTCATGTTCCGCGCCGACGCCGCGCTCCAGATCGTCGGCGATCTATCGGGCGGTCAGCGACTCCACGCCGGCCTGGCCTGCGTGCTCGCCGGCCCGGCGCCTCCGCCCTTCCTCATTCTCGATGAGCCGACCAACCATCTCGACATCGACTCCATCGAGGCGTTGGAGGCAGGGCTGCGGGCCTATGACGGAGCCCTTCTGGTGGTCAGCCACGACGAGGCCTTCCTCGACGCGATCGGGATAACGCGCCGTATCGACCTCTGTTCTCCCGAACCCCCGCTTGCCCCCCTGCGTTGACCTCTCTAGGTTCCGGCACCTTGCGACAGGGCCGTTTCGCCCGCCCCTTCCGGACGCCTCATGGCCACCCACTATCTCGAATTCGAAAAGCCGATCGCCGATCTGGAGGCCAAGATCGAGGAACTCGGTCTGCTTTCGGCCACCTCCGGCTCGTTTGAGACCGAGATCGACGGCCTGCGCCGCAAGGCCGAGCAACTTCGCAAGAAGACCTATGCCGAGCTGGACCCGTGGAAGAAGACCCAGGTCGCCCGCCACCCCCAGCGTCCGCACTTCATCGACTATCTGGACGCCCTTTTCACCGACTATGTCGAGCTGCGCGGCGACCGGCAGTTCGGCGACGATCAGGCCATCCTGGGCGGTCTCGCCCGCTTCCGCGGCCAGGCCGTGGTCGTCATGGGCCATGAGAAGGGCCACGACACCGCCACCCGCCTAACCCACAATTTCGGCATGGCGCGGCCCGAGGGCTATCGCAAGGCCGTGCGCCTGATGGACATGGCCGACCGCTTCGGCCTGCCGGTCCTGACCTTCGTTGACACCGCCGGCGCCTATCCGGGCCTGGGCGCCGAGGAGCGCGGCCAAGCCGAGGCCATCGCCCGCTCGACGGAGCGCGGCCTGATCCTGGGAACACCGATGATCGCCACGGTCACGGGCGAAGGTGGATCGGGCGGCGCCATCGCCCTGGCCGCAGCCAACCGCGTGCTGATTCTGGAACACTCGATCTATTCGGTGATCTCGCCGGAGGGCGCCGCCGGCATTCTGTGGCGCGACGGCGCGCGGGCCAGGGACGCGGCCAACGCCATGAAGATCACCGGTCCGGACCTGCTGGCGATGAAGATCGTCGATCGGATCATCCCCGAACCGCTCGGCGGCGCGCACGCGAACCGCGAGGCCGCCATGCAGTCCGTCGGTGACGCCGTCTGGGACGAACTGCAGCAGCTCAGGCCCCTGACCGCAGTCGAGTTACGCAAGCAGCGCTCGGACCGGTTCTACGCCATCGGTCGTCAGGCCTAGAGGCTGATCGATTGACACGGAAGCGCTTCGCGACTCTGTCGAAAGCGTGAACCAGCCTCTTTCTAAGATCTGATGCCGATCCTGCTCCAGGACAATCTGGCGGCGGCGCTTTGCCACGTTCCATTTTGGGAACCGGACTCTAGCGTTAACGCGTCGTAGAGAAGAAATTTTCATTTTCGGCCCTCCGCGACCAAGGCCACTCCATGTCCCCTTTGATTGCCCGGACCCAGCGTCGTCCATGAGCGCTGCCGACGAGCCACTGCGCGAAAGCGCGGTCTTCAATCTGACCGAGGCGGTCACGATGGTCGTCGACGATTCGCCGTTCAGCATGGAGGTGACCATCCAGGCGCTCCAAGGCTTCGGCATTCGCACGCATCACGCGCCACGCAGCACGGCCCAGGCGATGGAGTTGCTGAAGTTCCACTCCATCGATCTCCTGTTCATCGACTGCGAAATGGAAGGCTCCGACGGTCACGGCCTTGTCCGCTGGCTCCGCCGCTCCGGCCTGGAGCCGAACGCCTTCGTCCCAGTGATCATGACCGCCAGCCATGTACGACGCTCAAAGGTGGCGGACGTGCGCGACTGCGGCGCCAACTTCCTCGTCACCAAGCCTTTCAGCCCCGCCGTGGTTCTGGAACGCATTATCTGGGTCGCGCGTGACAACCGGCCGTTCCTGGAGGCCGGGGACTTTTCCGGCCCGGACCGCCGCTTTGCCCCCGCGGCGCCGCGTGACGAAGGCGAACGGCGCGCCGATATGATCCGCCTGATCTCTCACCTGGCCGACAGTGCGGCCGCCGCTTCCGCCGAGGCGCTGTCATCATGACCGCCGTGATGTGGAAGCCGCGCACTTCGCGCCTGTCGACCATCATCGATCAGCCCGGCGGCCTCAGCGTCGGCGTCGCCATGGCCCAGGCCCGCGCCAATCTCGACAACCTGAAGGCCGAAAGCCAGTCCATCGTCGCCGAACGGATCGCACGGCTCTCCGCCCTTCAGGCCCCGCCCACAGATCAGGACCCGGTTCTGCGGTTGAACGAGGCCTATGAGATCGGCAGCGCGATCATTGACGCGGCCGGCCCGTTCGATCGCGACGACCTGTGCAAGGCCGCCGCCGGCCTGTGCGACCTGATCGACGCGGCCCTCCCCGGCGCGCCTTTCGACTGGCGTATCATCACCGTCCACGCCCAGGCGCTTCAACTGATCCTCGGCCTGCCTGAGGATGCGGAGGAGACCCGCACCGAGATCCTGGCCAATCTGCACCAGATGGTGGCGCGCAAGATTCCGGCGGCAGATCAACCCGCCGACTGACGGTCCGCGTCGAGGCCTATCCGCGCGCCGCGCGTCTGCTTCTTCCACAGAGCCGCGTATTCGCCGCCAACCCGGGCCACCAACTCATGGTGCGCGCCGCGCTCGACGATCCGGCCGGCCCTCAGCACCAGGATCTGCTCCGCATCGGCGATGGTCGACAGCCGGTGAGCCACCACCAGGGTCGTCCGACCCGCCTTGGCCTTGCGCAGGGTCTTCTGGATCGCGGCCTCGGTGCGGCTGTCCAGCGCGCTGGTCGCCTCGTCCAGGATCAGGATACAGGGATCGGCCAGCAGGGCCCGGGCGATGCCGACCCGCTGACGCTCGCCGCCGGACAGCTTCAGACCCCGCTCGCCGACACGCGTCTCCATCCCGTCGGGCAAGCTGCGGATAAACTCCGCCAGTTCCGCCGCCTCCGCCGCCGCCCAGACAGCCGCCTCGTCCGCCTCGGGGCGGGCGAAGGCGATGTTGACCGCCAGTGTGTCGTTGAACAGAGCCACGTCCTGCGGCACCAGGGCAACCGCGCGGCGCAGCGAGGCCTGGGTCACATCGCGCACGTCTGCCCCGTCGATCACCACGCGTCCAACCTGCGGGTCCAGCAGCCGCAGCGCCAGTTTGACGATCGTCGACTTGCCCGATCCCGAAGGCCCGACCAGGGCCGTCGTCGTGCCCGGCTGGACGGTGAAGGACACATCCTCCAGCCCGTTTGCGCGCGCGTCGTGACGGAAGGACACGTCCTCGAAGGCCAGCGCCCCACCACTCTGCCCCTCGGGCCGGACGAGATCCGCGGCGCCCGGCGCATCGGCCACCTGCGGCGTCTGGCGCGTAACCTTCAGCATCTCCTCCATGTCGATGAAGGACTGGCGGATTTCCCGATAGGCGAAGCCCAGGATGTTGAGGGGCGCATACAACGAGATCAGGATCAGCACCGCCGCCGTCACGTCGCCCGGCCCCATCCGCCCGGCCGCCGCCTCAAACCCGGCCATGACAGCCATGACGCCAAGACCGATATTCATGATCAGGGCCTGCACCGCGTTCAACAGCGCCAGCGAACTGTTGGCCTTCAGCGCGGCGTCGTTATAGGCGCCAAGGGCCCGGTCGTAGCCCAGCGCCGCCCGCGTCTCGGCGCCGAACGACTTCACGGTCTCATAGTTGATCAGGGCGTCGACGACCTGGCCTGCCGCCTCGGTATCGGCCGTGTTCATCGTCCGCCGATGCTCGATCCGCCAGTTGGAGATCGAGAAGGTCAGGATCGAGTAGACGACCACTACGACCACCGCGACGGCCGCGAACCGCCAGTCGTATTTCCCGCCCAGGACCGCCGCCGCCAGGATCAGCTCCAGCCCGGTCGGCGCGAGGTTGAACGCGAGAATCCTCAACAGGAAGTCGACCGAGCGCGACCCGCGGTCGACCGTCCGCGACAAGGAGCCAGACCGCTTTGTCTGGTGGAAATCGAGCGACAGGCTCAGGGCGTGGGCGAAGGTCTCGGTCGCCGCTGTCCGCTGCGCCGCCGCCCGTACCGGCGCGAAGACCACGTCCGAAAGCTGCGGCGCGCTCGACGACAGGAACCGCACGATCGCCCAGCCGACCGCGAAGCCCGCGAAGCCCAGTCCGACCGAAACGCCCGCCGGCTGATCCGCCGCCAGATGGTTGACCGCCGCGCCCAGCACCAGCGGCGCCAGCACCCCCAGCCCCTTGCCCGCGATCGTCAGCAGGATGGACACGGTCAGACGCAGCTTCAGCTGCGGTGCGCCGGATCGGGCCACCAGCCGGATCAGATCCATCAGAGCGGGGATGGTTTTGGGATCGACGGGCGCCTCGGCCGCGGCGCCGGCGTTCTGCGCCTTGGCCTCTATGCCGCCCCCACCCCGCTGTCCCGATCGTTCACCACGCGCCATGCGACCGATATGGACTGCGCCGGGGTCTCACGAAAGGCCCGCGATCGCCTCGATGATTTCATCCACCGCCGCCTCTTCGGTGGCCCATGAGCAGACAAACCGCACAGAGCCGTCGTCGAAGCGGTAGCAGGCCCAGCCCACCTCGTTGAGACGCGCATGCGCCTTTACGGGCATGCGCACGAAGACCGCGTTGGCATCCACCGGATGGGCCAGGACAAAGGGAGAGCGCGTCGCGATGCCCTCTGCCAGGCGTGACGCCATCCGATTGGCGTGGGCGGCGCCGTCCTCCCAGGCGTTGGACTCCAGCATCCCCAGAAAGGGCGCGGCCAGGAAACGCGCCTTGGACGCGGTCTGCCCCGCCTGCTTCAGCCGGTTGTCCACCCTGCGGGCCAGGGTCCTGTCGAACATCACGATGGCTTCGGTGCAGAGGCCGCCGGCCTTGGCTCCGCCGAACACCAGGACATCGACGCCTAGCCGCGCGATCTGGGTCAGGTCGAACCCCGCCGCCGCCGCGTTGGCGAGCCGCGCGCCGTCAAGATGAACGCCATAACCCCTGGCCTTCACCGGCTCGATCAGGTGGCGCAGTTCCTCCTCGGTATAGACCGTGCCGTATTCGGTCGACTGGGTCAGCGACAGGGCGGCCGGCGGCTGGCGGTGTCCGACCTCCGGCTCCTCCAGCGCGGCTTCCAGCGCCTTCTGATCGATCTTGCCCGACGGGCCCGGCAGGCCGATCAGGCCCAGGCCCTGGCCGAAGAATCCCGGCGCGCCGGTTTCGTCCGTGCAGATGTGAGCCGCGTTGTGCGCCAGCACCGCCTCGTGCGGATAGGCCAGCATGGACAGGGCGATGGCATTGGCGGCCGTGCCGGAAAAGACGAACCGGATCTCGGCGTCCGCATCCAGCCTCGCCCGGATCTGCTCGGCCGCGCGCGCGGTGACATCATCCGCCCCATAGGCCCGGGCGAACCCGGCATTGGCGTCGATCAGCCCCTGCAGGGCGGCGGGGGCCATACCGGCCGTGTTGTCCGATCCAAAGTCGTAGCGCATCGCGGATCAGGCCTCGTTCTGGTCGTCGTCGGGACGGGTGTCGAGCCCCGCGCTGCGGGGATTCGTCCGGCCGCGCAAACCCTGGACGCCCTCCGTCGCCAGAGGCAACGGCGCATAGTCGTCGCCATAGGGCACGGCGACCTGGTGCGGGAACGGGATCTCGATACCCGCCGCATCCAGCGCCTCCTTCGCCGCCTGGAAGACATCGGCCCGGGCCTGCCAGTAGTCATCGGACGTGGTCCACGCGGTCAGGGTCATCTCCACCGAACTGTCCAGCAGGTCGGTCACCCCGGCCCAGGGCGCAGGATCGGGCAGGACCGCATCAATACCGCTCGCCGCACCGACCAGCGCCTCCTTGGCGATGTTCAGGTTGTCGCCGTAGCCGACCCCGAGCTTCAGCTCCATCCGCCGGTTCTTCTGGCCCGAGAGGTTCAGGATGATGTCGCCGAACACCTTCCCGTTCGGGGCCATGATCTTCACATTGTTGGCGTCCGACAGCTGGGTGAAGAACAGGTCCAGCCTCTGCACCTTGCCGACGTTGCCGCCGATATTGACCAGATCGCCGACACGATAGGGCCTCAGCACCAGCAGCATCACCCCGGCCGCCACGTTCGAAAGCGTCCCCTGCAGCGCCAGGCCGACGGCCAGGGAGGCCGCGCCCAGCACGGCGATGATCGAGGTCGTCTGCACACCCAGCCGCTGCAGCACGGCGATGAAGCCGATCAGATAGACGAGCACGCGCACAACCTGCACGGCGAAACTCAGCACCGTCGGGTCGTGGCGGAATCCGCGCACGCGACCCAGGGCCTTGCGAGTCGCAGACGAGGCCCAGCGCGCGGCAAACACCGTGGCGACCAGGATGATCAGGGCGACCGACAGATTGACGGCGAAGTCGCCCGCGATCTGGGTCAGCCTGGCCAGCATCACCGCATCGACGGCGACCGCCTGCTGTCCCGTGGCGAGGAGTGTGTCGAAAGTATCGAGTGTCGAAGACATGAGCGGGGTCTAACGCCTTGGTCCCGATTTGGAACCCCGCCTGTCAGGAACTCTGTTTCGCCACCCGTCCACCGCCGCTCTCCAGCGAGTCCAGCAGGTCCATCACGTCGTCCAGCGTATTGGCCTCCCGCGCCGGCTTGTCCCAGCGGATGCGGCTGACGCGGGGGAACCGCATCGCCACCCCTGACTTGTGCCGCGGCGACCGCTGCAGGCCCTCGAACGCGATCTCCAGCACCAGGCCGAAGTCCCGCTCGGCCCGGACCGATCGCACCGGTCCGAACCGCTCGACCGTGTGGTCGCGCACGAACTTGTCGAGCTGTTTCAGCTCCTCGTCGGTGAAGCCAAAATAGGCCTTGCCCACCGGGGTGAGCGTCCCCTCGGACGTCCAGACGCCGAAGGTGTAGTCGGAATAGAAGCTCGATCGCTTCCCGTGCCCGCGCTGGGCGTACATCATCACGCAGTCGACCGTGTGCGGATCGCGCTTCCACTTGAACCACGGCCCCTTGGGACGCCCGGCGACATAGGGACTGTCCCAGCGCTTGAGCATCAGCCCCTCGGCGGCCGCCCCCACTGGCGGATCCGCCCGCAAAACGCCGAGCCCCTGCCAGCTGTCGAACGCCACCACCGGCGAGAGGTGCAGCCGCTCGCCGGTGTGGCCCGACACCACCGCCTCGAGCCGCGCGCGGCGTTGGAGCAGCGGCAGACCGCGCAAATCTTCCCCCGCCTCTCCCAGCAGGTCGTAGGCATAGAGCGACGCCGGATAGGCGGCCATCAGCTTCGCATCCACGGTCTTGCGGTTCAGGCGCTGTTGCAGGTCCCCGAACGGCGCGACGACGCCGTCGCGCATGACCAGCAGCTCCCCGTCGATCGCGCCCTCGAAGGTCAGGGCGCTCATCAGGTCGGGGAAGGCGGCGGTCACCTCATCCCCATGTCGGGAGTAAAGCCGCGCCACACCATTTTCGCGCACGGCCTGGACCCGGATGCCGTCCCACTTCCATTCGGCGGCATAGTCGGCGGGGTCGAGCTTGTTGAAATCCACGGCCTCGTCGATGGCTACGGCCAGCATGACCTGCCGGAATCGCCCGGGCGCCTCGGTGTCCGGCCGTTCCTGCCGACCCTCGACCCAGGCGAACAGTTCGGCATAGGGCGGTTCGACGGCATGCCACACCTCGACGATGTCGGCGGCGGTCAGCGGCTCAAGGGCTTGCGTCGCCTCCCCGCCCCCCGGCTCCGGCGCCCCGGTGACCGTCCCGGGCCGCATCATCGCCACCGCCGTTCGCGCCAGCTGCGCCGACAGTCCGACCCGCATCCCGCCCGTGACCAGCTTCAGCAGCGCCCACCGCCCCTTGGGGGCCAGAGCGTCCAGCCAGCCCTCGATCAGCCCCTGCACCTCGCCGCGCTTCGCCAGGGCCAGGGCATCGACCACCTCGCCCAGCTCCGGCTCCCGGTTCGGCCGATGGTCGGGGCTCCCCGGCCAGATCAGGGCCACCGTCTCCGCCAGGTCGCCGACATAGTCGTAGGACCAGCCGAAAAGCACCGGATCGACCCGAGCCTCCACAGCCTTGCGGATCATCGCCGGCTTCGCGGCATTGAAGGTCAACTCACCGGTCAGGGCCGCCAGGGCCCAGCCCCTGTCGGGTTCGGACGTGGCGCGCAGATAGTCTCTCAGCAACACCAGCTTGGCGTTCCGCGACCCGGTCAGCGCTAGGCGGTCGAGCAATTCGGCGAAGGCGCGCATTGTTCTCCACGGGAAGAAGCCTGAGACCACTCACCACTCCGTGCACCGCAGCGAAGGCCGGGGTCTAGATGCAAACTCCGAAGATGCCGATTGGTCTCCGGAATGCCTACTCACGACGAACATCGAATCCGCGATCTGGACCCCGGCCGTTGTGGGGGTGCACGGTGATTGATCGTGCGAAAACGTCCCGGAAGTTTCCCTCCGGGGCGCAATCATCAAGCGGGGATCAAACTAGTTGAACAGACCCGCAATCACGGCGGTGATCAGACCTCCGGCGACGGCGGCCAGCACCACGTCATTGCCCGAGCGGACGTATTGGTATCCACGTGGGGGCGCGCGCAGGCCGTAACGGTTGTAGTCGTTCACGACATAGCCGCGCGAATAGTAGCTCGGCATCCGCTGGCCATAGCTCCACTGGCGGACCTGATAGCCGCGCGGCGGGGCATAGCGACCGGCGTTGTAACGACGCTCCGACCGCTGCCAACGGTCATAGGCCCGGACGTCCTGACGGTACTCGCGACGGTCCTCGCGGTTGTCCTGGCGCCATTCCCGACGGTCGTCACGACGATCTGAGCGATCATCGTGTCGGTCGTCACGACGATCATCGTGACGGTCCTGACGGTGTTCCTGACGATCCTGACGGTCGTGGCGCGACTGGGCGTCGGCGGCCGAGGCGACACCCATGCTGCCCGCCGCGATCAGGGCGGCCAGTGCGACGGTGGTGAACTTCTTCACGGCGAACTCTCCTAATGGTCGGGGACTTCCGACTTCCCCCCCACATTATGATCCCACGATTGAGCCGGGCCTGAACGACGCCGCTCACCTCAGGTTCAGGCGGCCGCCGCCGTTTCGCCCAATTCGGCCACCTCAGCCGCCGCGCGCACGCCGGTCCGGCCGCCGTGCACCTTTTGCATCAGCCGGGCCAGGGCGGCGAAGTCGATCGGCTTGTTCAGATAGGCGTCGGCGCCCGCTTCGAGGCCCGCCTGATGGTCCTCGTTTCGCGCCGAGGCGGACAGGACTGCGATCGGCGTCTCCGCGTTCGGCCCCTTGGTGCGGATCAGGCGCGTGGCGCTCAGACCGTCCATGACCGGCATGTTGACGTCCATGATGATCAGGTCGAACCGCTGCTGGCCAGCCATTTCGACGGCGATCTGACCGTTCTCGGCGGTGACGGTCGCATGGCCCGCCGAACCCAGCCAGGCTTCGAGGATCATGCGGTTGACCGGGTGATCCTCGACCACAAGGATGTTCAGGCTTTCCCCGTCGCCGACCTCGGCATCGATGGCCTCGGCCTCGGTCACGGCCTGCCATTCGACAACGTCCGCCTCGACCACGAGGGTGAAGGTCGAGCCCTGCCCGACCGTGGAGGTCACGGTAATGTCGCCGCCCATGATGTTGGCCATGCGCCGCGCGATGGTCAGTCCCAGGCCCGTGCCGCCGAACCGGCGGGTCGACGAGGCGTCGGCCTGGGTAAAGGGCTGGAACAGACGTTCGAGATCGGCCTCGGCAATGCCCGAACCGCTGTCGGTCACCGAGAAGGTGAAGGCCACGCGGCGGTCGTAGATGCGGGTTGATTCGGTGCGGAATTCGATCACGCCGGCGTCGGTGAACTTCACCGCATTCGACAGCAGGTTCTGGAGCACCTGGCACACGCGCAAGGGATCGCCCTTCACCACGGCCGGGGTTTCGCCGACGAAGGTAGAGCGGAACTCCAGCCCCTTGGCCTCGGCCTGGGCGACGAACGGGCCCGTCACGCGGCGATGCAGATCCTCGAGCGAGACGTCGATCATCTCGAAGGTCATCTTGCCGGCCTCGATCTTGGTCATGTCGAGGATGTCGTTCAGCAGGCTCAGCAGGTTGTCGCCCGAGTTGCGGATGATCGACAGATATTCCCTCTGCGTCGTCTCCAGCCGCGTCGCGCCCAGTAACTGGGCCGCGCCCAGGACGCCGTTCATCGGGGTGCGCAGTTCGTGCGAAATGACGCCGAGGAAGTTCGACTTGGCCTGGTTGGCGGCGTCGGCCTTGTCGCGGGCGCCCTGCAGTTCCTCGATCAGGTGGGCCTGATGCTCCTGGAAGGCGCGAATCCGCTCCTCGCGCAGCATGGTCATGGTCACCAGAACGAACATCCCGGCCGAGGTGAAGGGCAGGATGGCCAGGAACGGCCAAAACAGCGGCCCGCCCCACAGGCTGGCCGCGATGATAAGCGCCGCCACCGTATAGGGCGACGAGATCACGATCGCCTGTTTCGGCGAGCTTCTCAGCTGGGCAAAGACGAGCACATAGCCGCTGACCAGCAGGGCCACGGCCAGCGGATGTCCGAACGGATGAGGCGAGAACCACGCCATCAGGGGCGCGGAGGCCCAGGCGGCGGTGGTCACGGTGGCGACAGCGGGGAACAGCAGGCCCCAGCCCGCATCAACCCGACCCGCCATGCCCTTTTCGACCTTGCCGCGGATCGCGCCGGCGCCGATCGTACCGATGAACCAGATGATGGCCTCGACCCAGCCGACCGTGCCCAGCAGGCCGATCGCCCAGCTGCCGATGATGATGTAGCGCAGATACTGGGTTTGCAGGATCGCCGTCAGGGCCTGCGCAGCCTCGCTGGCGCTGACGCCCGCCGAGCGACCCGAGTCGAGGCTTTTGCCGATATCCTCGGATCCAACCATACGTTCGCGCCATCCCTGTAAGTCCCGAGAGCGACGCTATGACGAACCTTCTAAGACGAAGTGAACGCTGGTTTCTTCTCAACCCCCGGCTTCATCAGGGGTGAGGGCCTTGATCGACAGGGCATGGACCGGCCCCGCCAGCTCATCGGCCAGCACGGCGTTCACCGCCCGCTGACGCTGCACCCGCCCAAGGCCCGCGAAAGCCTCCGACACGATAGTCAGGTTGAAGTGGCTCTCGCCGCCCGGCGTGGCGTCCATTCCGCCTTCGTGATGGTGTCCGGCGTGCCTGGCGCTGTCATCTTCAAGCTCCAGCCGTGTCGGCAGGAGCGCGGATATGAGTTTTTCCCGCATAATCGACGCGATAGGGCCTTCCAGCATGTCGGTTTCCTTGATGGTGACCAATTCGACCCTACACTGGGATCAATGCCAGCGTCATTCGAGTACAAACCCCGTTTCAAAGACATGCGGATCAAACCGCCCAAGGCCGGCGAAGCCGAAGCCGCGGCCGATGTCCTGCACCTGAAGCCCGGCGAGAAGCCGTGCGACTGGCCCGATTGTCTCAAAGCCGCGACGGCGAGGGCGCCGAAGTCGCGCGAGCGGCTGAACGATTTCTATGATTTCTGCCAGCCGCACGCCGCCGAGTACAACAAGAGCTGGAACTTCTACGCCGGCATGAACGAGGCCCAGGTTCGCGCGGCCAAGGAAAACGAGGCCATGACCGGCGGCCGTCCCACCTGGGAAATGAAGGCCGGCAAGAATTCGCGCGAAGCCGCCGCCTTCGCCTCGAAGATGGGTACGACCCGGGCGGAAGGCGCCGCCGGCTCGTGGCAGGACAGTTTCGGCCTGTTCGGTCGCCGCGTCCGCGAACAGGCGGTCAATGAGGAAGACACCCTGCGAATCGGCAAGCTGGAGCGTCAGGCCCTGGCGGACCTCGATCTGGACCTCCGTACCGACAAGGCGGGCATCAAGGCGCGCTATCATGAGCTGCTGAAACGCTTTCACCCCGACCTCAACCAGGGCGACCGCGGCGCCGAAGCCAAGCTCCAGCGCGTCATCAAGGCCTACAAGACACTGAAGAAGGCCGGTCTGGCCGGCTGAAACCCCGTCTCCTGCCTGCCACACACCAGTGGGGACGCGGCAGCGAGCCCTTGTGAGCTGACGGAAGGGGTGTTGCCGTCGCAAAGAACCCCTCCGTCTCCACCACCCCATCGCTGGCGCGACAGGGAGGAGACACTACGTAAGCGGTCCCCACACCCAGGAGCGCTCCATGAACATCCTCTACAAGGCTCACGCCACCTCGACCGGCGGCGGCCGCGACGAAGGCCGCTCGGCCACCGACGACGGCAAGATCGACGTCCTGCTGTCCCTCCCCGCCGAGATGGGCGGCAAGGGCGGCGCGGGCACCAACCCCGAACAGTTGTTCGCTGCCGGCTATGCCGCCTGCTACATGGGCGCCCTGCGTCTGGTCTCGGGCAAGGCGGGCACGCCGGTCGGCCCCGACACGAAGATTCACACCACGGTCGGCATCGGCCCGAACACGCGCGGCGAAGGTTTCAACCTCGACATCGCCATCAAGGTCACCGACCACGGCCTCGACAAGGCGACCATCGACGCCCTGATCGAGGCCGCGCATAAGGTCTGCCCCTACTCCAACGCCACCCGCGGCAACGTCGAGGTGGAGCTGTCGGCGGAATAACTGACGCACCGGGCCGCGCGCGTGTTGAGCCGCGCGCGCGGCGCCTCTAGATGATGCCCATGGCTCCTCTCCTCGACGCGACCCCCGATCCGCTGCTGACGTTCGAACCCCACCGCAAGGTCTCCGTGCGCGAGGTCTTCGGCATCGATTCCGACATGATGGTGCCCAGGTTCGACACGGTCGACAGCCATGTCCCCGAGACCGATCCGGCCTACAAGTTTGACCCCCAGACGACCCTGGCCATCTGCGCCGGCTTCGCCTTCGACCGTCGCGTCATGGTCCAGGGCTATCACGGCACCGGCAAGTCGACCCATATCGAACAGGTCGCCGCCAAGCTGAACTGGCCGACCATCCGCGTGAACCTGGACAGCCACGTCAGCCGTATCGACCTGGTTGGCAAGGACGCCATCGTCCTGAAGGACGGCAAGCAGATCACCGAGTTCCGCGAGGGCATGCTGCCCTGGGCCCTGCAACGCCCGATCGCCCTGTGTTTCGACGAATACGACGCCGGCCGCCCCGACGTAATGTTCGTCATCCAGCGCGTGCTGGAGGCCCAGGGCCGCCTGACCCTGCTGGACCAGAACCGCGTCATCCGCCCCAACAAATGGTTCCGGCTGTTCGCCACCACCAACACCATCGGCCTGGGCGACACCTCGGGCCTGTATCACGGCACCCAGCAGATCAATCAGGGCCAGATGGACCGCTGGAACATCGTCACCACCCTGAACTACCTCGACCACGACGTTGAGGCCGAGATCGTCGTCGCCAAGGCGCCCGAGTGGAACACCGCCGACGGCAAGCGCGCCATCGCCGCCATGGTCCGCGTCGCCGACATGACGAGGAACGCCTTCATGAACGGCGACATCTCGACGGTCATGAGCCCACGCACGGTCATCACCTGGGCCCAGAACGCGACCATCTTCGGTGGCGACCTCGGGTTGAGCTTCCGGCTGACGTTCCTCAACAAGTGCGACGAGCTGGAACGGCCGACCATCGCGGAGTTCTACCAGCGGGCGTTCGGGGAGGATCTCCCCGAGGCGGCGACGCGGGTGAAGGTGGGGTGACAACTGCCGAACTGAAGACGTGGGGCAACGTCAGTGGACGCAGGACGCCGCCAAGCTTCTTTCCAGAGATTGGGACCTGGGCGACGACCAGGAAGAACCCGACTTCGTTGTTATTTGATGATTTTCCAGAGAGGCCTTGTGAGCGAAATCTCGCCTAAGCCGCTCTCGGCGTAGTCATCGCCAAAGCCGGCCCGATCTCGAGGCCCCCCCCCTCACCGTGCACCCCGGCGAAGGCCGGGGTCCAGATCAAGGACACAGGCCGCCGGGATGGGCCACCTGACTGTTATTCAGAGCCAAATGTCTGCTCCATCTGGACCCCGGCCTTCGCCAGGGTGAACGGAGAAGTGTGGGTCAGGCGACGACCAAACCCGCCGCATAATCCCGGACCCCCTCAGGCCACCCCGCCACCGCCGCCTCGAACCCCGCAGCGTCCCCCGCGAACAGCCTCCGCGTCGCCTCCTCATACCCCGGCAGATCTCCCGCCACGGCGGTCATGAAGCGGTAGGCCGCCTCCCGGCCCTTGCGCACCCGATCCGGCCCCTCCGCCTCGCGCAGGGTGCCTTCGACCAGTTTCCTCAGCGCCACGGACGCCCCGCCGGGCTGAGACGCCAGCCAGTCCCAGTGGCGCGGCAACAGGGTGACCTCGCGCGCCGTCACCCCCAGCCTCGGCCGCCCCGGCCCCCGCTTCTCCTTCTCGACCGGCAGCGCGAGACGTGCCAGTACGGCCTCAAGGTCGCCGCGCAGGTCGAACTCGACCGGTCGCGCGTCGGCGTCGTCGAAGACCAGCACGCTCTCGCCCGCCTCGAACGCCGCCTTAACCGCCCCCGCGATATCGCGCGGCCCGCCCGAGGCTATCAACCGGTGGCCGGCGAAGGCGGTGCAGGACTGAGCTGTGGCGGCGGACATCGGTGTCTCCCAAACGAGGCGATAGATTTACCCGGACGAAACGTCCGCGTCAATATAATCCGGACTAAATTATGGAAAGGTGATTCCCGCGTGTTGATCCCTCCTTAAACTGCGACGGTTAAGCGCGACCTTGGTCAAGCGTCACAGTGAGCGATCATGGTCCGAAACAGTGATTACGTGCGCGCTTATGCCGGACGCTACCGGGCCATATTCCCGGTGCGCATCGCGTTCATCGTGGCCTTCTGCATCCTGGCCGTCTGGATCCTGGACTGGACCTGGGCCGCCAATTTCGCCGTCTGCCAGCTCGGCCTCTACGCCCTGCTGTGGTCGGTGGTCGAACGGGCGCGCCTGCATCCGGAAACGCCGGGCGCCTTCGTCGCATTGAAGCGGTGGACCGAGACCGTCGCCCTGACGCTCGCCCTGCACACCAGCGGCTACATCCTGATGCTGCTGACGCACCACCCCCAGTACCTGAGGCACGCGCTGCTGCTGATCATAGGCAACCTGATGGTGGGCGCCCTTCAGGTTCACATCAGCCGCCGGAGCTTCGCCGCCGCCGCCGTCCCGCCCATCATCGCCTTCGCCTTCATCGTCTGGAACCGGGTGCATTGGGACCCTGCTTTGCTGGCCAGCATCGTCATATTCGTCGCCGGCGTCATCGGCGCGGGCTGGCGGCAGCTGGAAAGCGACCGCCAGACAGTCGAGCTGCAGGTCGACCTGATCCAGCGGTCACGGGCCCTCGAGACCGCCCTGACCGAAGCCGAGGCCGACCGCGCCCGGGCCTACCGCGCCAACATGGCCAAGTCCCGCTTCCTGGCCATGATCAGCCACGATGTGCGCACGCCCCTGAGCATCATCATGGGCGTCGTTGAGATGCTGAAGCGCAAGAAGCGGGCCAGGGCCGAGACCGAGCTGGTCGCCGACATGAGCGACGCCGGCGCCATTCTGCTGCGTCTGCTGAACGGCGCCCTGGACCTGTCCAGGATCGAATCCGGCCAGGTCGACGTCCGCCTCGCCCCCGTCGACGTGCGGGAGGGCATCGAGGGCATAGGCCGCGTCTGGCGGCACCGCGCGGGGGAACTGAACCTGGATCTGCAGGTCGATTGCGAGGGCGACCCCGCCGACTTCCGCGTCCTGGCCGACGCCGGCCGGATCGAACAGGTGGTCATCAACCTGCTGTCCAACGCCCTGAAGATGACGCCGAAGGGCACGGTGCGCTTGCACGCCCGCGCGCGTGCGGCCAACGACGACGCGACTGTCCTGGACATCGAGGTCGAGGACCAGGGTCCCGGCGTGCCGGAAGATCAGCACGCCCGCATCTTCGAACCATTCGAACAACTGGACGATGGCCGCGCCGCCGGCGGCGCCGGTCTCGGTCTCGCGATCTGTCGCTCCAGCGTGGAGGCCATGGGCGGAACCCTCGGGGTCCGCACGGCCGAGGGCGGCGGCGCCGTCTTCTGGTTCCAGATCACCGCCCAACGCGCGGACCCGGTCGTCCAGACCGTCGCGCCGGCCTATGCGCCCTCCAACGGCCGCCTGTCAGTCCTGGCCGCCGATGATCACCCCGCCAACCGCAAATTGCTGGCCCTTTTTCTGGGCCAACCGGAGGTCGAGACCACCCTGGTCGAGAACGGCGCCGAGGCCGTCAAGGCGGCGGCCGCCCACAGCTACGACCTGATCCTGATGGACGTGATGATGCCCGTGATGGACGGCGTCGCGGCCCTGCAGGCAATCCGTGCGACGGGCGCCTCCGTGCCGATCCACATGCTGACCGCCAACGTGTTCGAGGAGGACGTGGCCCGCTACATGGCCGCCGGCGCCGACGGGGTGCTCAGGAAGCCCATCGAGATACCGGCCCTGCACGCGGTCCTGGCCCAGGTCAGCGAGGCGAACGCCCCGCCGCTGCTGATGGCGAGCTAGATCTCTCGAACGCGGCTCTCGTCCGGGATCACCGAGCCGGCGATCCAGCTGACCACGCCGGTGACGATCGCCGCGCCCACGCCCGCCCACAGACCCTCGACCACGAATCCGCCGAGGAACATGGCCACCAGGCCGATGGTCGCGGCATTCACGACGAGCAGGAACAGTCCAAAGGTGATCACCGTAAGCGGGAAGGTCACGAAGACCAGGATCGGTCGCACGATGGCGTTGACCAGCCCCAGCAGCACCGCCGCCGCGATCAGCGACCCGGTCGACAGGAACGCCACCCCCGGCACAAGATACGCCGCCAGCCACAGCCCCAGCCCCGTCACCACCGCCTGCAGGATGAATCTCAGCATCGTGGTCTTGCTCCCGGTTTCGCCATTATTTTCACGCTTGATATCGTCCTGCATAACCGCCCTCGCAACCATCCATGTGCGAGGAACCCGGGCGGTTCGCGCGCGCTAAACGGACACGCCTCCCCGGCACACACCCTGAAAGGATTTTTCGCATGACTGACCAACGTATCGACGGCGCCGCCAACGGCGTCAGCGGCAAGATCAAGTCCGGCCTCGGCAATCTCACGGGCGACACGAAGCTGCAGCTCGAAGGCAGGTTCGACGAGGTGAAGGGCAAGGCGCTCGACTACTACGGCCGCGCCATCGACCAGCTGGAAACCCTGTCCGACCGCGCCCCGGAAGACCTGCGCGGCCCGGTCAAGACCGGCCTCGACTTCGCCCGTCGCAAGCCCCTGCTGACCACCGGCATCCTCGCCGGCATCGCCTTCCTGATGGCCGGCTCGGGCCGCCGCCGCTACTAGGCTTCGACCGCCAGAACACGAAAGGCCCGGGATCGCTCCCGGGCCTTTTTGCAATTCAATCCTCCCTGTTCGCCGCTTGGCGAATGGGGAGGTGGCGGCGAGCTCTTCGCGAGCTGACGGAGGGGTTCTTGGCGCACGCGGAAAGAACCCCTCCGTCTCTCCGCTTCGCTCCGAGCCACCTCCCCATCGCTACGCGACAGGAAGGAGACATCGGTCCCTATACCGTCTCGCCATCGACCGTTTCCTTCACCGGACCGCCCGAGGCGGCCTTGATGTCGAAGACGATCTTGCCGTCCTTCAGCTCGACCTTCACATGGCCGCCGCGCGTCAGGCGTCCGAACAGGATGTCGTCGGCCAGCGGCTTCTTGATGTTCTCCTGGATGACCCGGCCCAGGGGGCGGGCGCCATACAGTTCGTCGAAGCCGTTCTTGGCCAGCCAGTCGGCCGCGTCGTCGGACAGTTCGATGGTGATGTTGCGGTCCGCCAGCTGGGCTTCCAGCTGCAGGACGAACTTGGTCACCACCTGACGAATGACCTCGGGCTGCAGGGCCTTGAACGAGACCACCGCGTCCAGACGGTTGCGGAACTCCGGCGCAAACAGGCGCTGGATGGCCTTCTCGTCCTCGCCCTCGACCTTGCCGCGGCCAAAGCCGATCGAGGCCCGGGCGTTGTCGGCCGCGCCCGCATTGGTGGTCATGATCAGAACCACGTTGCGGAAATCGACCTTCTTGCCGACGGCGTCCGTCAGCATCCCGTTGTCCATGACCTGGAGCAGGATGTTGTAGACGTCCGGGTGGGCCTTCTCGATCTCGTCCAGCAGGACCACGGCGTGCGGATGCTGGTCGACGGCGTCGGTCAGAAGCCCGCCCTGGTCATGCCCGACATAGCCCGGAGGGGCGCCGATCAGGCGGCTCACCGTATGCCGCTCCATGTATTCCGACATGTCGAAGCGCAGCAGCTCGATGCCCAGGGTGGCGGCGAGTTGCTTGGCCACCTCGGTCTTGCCCACGCCGGTCGGGCCGGCGAACAGGAAGGAGCCGATCGGCTTCTGGGGATCGCGCAGGCCGGCGCGGGCCAGCTTCATGGCCGAGGCCACCTGTTCGATCGCCGAGTCCTGACCGAAGACGGCCCGGTTCAGGTCCTTCTCCAGTTCGCGCAAGCCTTCGGTGTCGGACTTCGACACCGACTTCGGCGGGATGCGCGCCATCTTGGCGACGACGGCCTCGACCTCCTTCTGGCCGATGACCTTCTTGCGCTTGTTCTCGGGCAGCAGCATCTGCGACGCCCCCGCCTCGTCGATCACGTCGATCGCCTTGTCGGGCAGTTTGCGGTCGGTCATGTAGCGAGCCGACAGCTCCACGGCCGAGCGGATCGCCGCATCGGTGTAGCGCAGCTTGTGGTGGCTCTCGTAGGCGGTCTTCAGCCCCTTGAGGATCTTCACCGTGTCCTCGACCGTCGGCTCGTTGACGTCGATCTTCTGGAAGCGACGCACCAGGGCGCGGTCCTTCTCGAAGTGCTGGCGATACTCCTTGTAGGTCGTCGACCCCATGCAGCGCAGGGTGCCGGACGCCAGGGCGGGCTTCAGCAGGTTGGACGCATCCATCGCCCCGCCCGAGGTCGCGCCCGCGCCGATCACCGTATGGATCTCGTCGATGAACAGGATCGCGTTCTCGTGGTTCTCCAGCTCCTTGACGACCTGCTTCAGCCTCTCCTCGAAGTCGCCGCGATAGCGGGTGCCGGCCAGCAGCGCGCCCATGTCTAGGCTGTAGATGGTCGCGCCTTCCAGCACGGCCGGGACCTCGTGGTTGACGATCTTGAGCGCCAGGCCTTCGGCGATGGCGGTCTTGCCCACGCCGGGTTCGCCGACCAACAGCGGATTGTTCTTGGTCCGGCGGCACAGGATCTGGATCGCCCGGTCCACCTCGGCATGACGGCCGATCAGCGGGTCGATCTTGCCCTTGCGCGACTTCTCGTTGAGGTCGACGCAATAGGCTTCCAGAGCCTCGCCGCCCGATTTCACGGCGGCGGCGTCCTCGGCCTCCTCCGGCGACTGGCCGGCAGTCTTGGCCGGACGTTGCTCGCTCATGCCCGCCTTCTTGGCGATGCCGTGGGCGATGTAGTTGACGGCGTCGTAGCGCGTCATGTCCTGCTCCTGCAGGAAATAGGCGGCGTGGCTTTCGCGCTCGCTGAAGATGGCGACCAGCACGTTCGCGCCGGACACTTCCTCGCGGCCCGAGGACTGCACGTGGATCACCGCGCGCTGGATCACGCGCTGGAAGCCGGCGGTGGGCTTGGCGTCCTCACCGTCCGAGGTGGCGAGCGCAGCCAGGTCAGTGTCGACATAGAGCGTCAGCGCCGTCTTCAGCGCGACCAGATCGACATTGCAGGCCTTCATCACCCCGCTGGCGTCATTATCATCGATGAGGGCCAGCAGCAGGTGTTCGAGCGTCGCATACTCGTGGCGGCGTTCGTTGGCGTAGGAGACCGCGCGATGCAGGGTATCTTCAAGAAAACGTGAAAATGAGGGCATGGGGAGATCCTCTCAGTCTTTTTCCATAGTGCATTGCAGCGGGTGCTGGTGACGGCGCGCCGTCTCGACCACCTGGGCGACCTTGGTTTCGGCCACTTCGTAGGTGAAGACGCCGCACACACCGACGCCATGCTGATGCACATGCAGCATGATGCGGGTCGCGTCCTCGCGGCTCTTCTGGAAGAACCGCTCCAGCACATAGACGACGAATTCCATCGGCGTGTAGTCGTCGTTCAGGATCAGCACCCGATACAGCGAGGGCTTCTGAAGCTTCGGTTTCGTTTCGGTGATGGTGCCAGCGCCGAAGCCCTGATCCTGTCCTTCACCTGGCCTTTTGGTTGGCATCGTCGTCCGTCATTTCGGGGGAGTCGAAACGCTATGTAGGAAGTGTCAGCCGGTTTTGGAGTCGCGTCCAGTCACGGCTGTCGTGAAACGCCCGCGGAGCGCTGGCGCCATCCGCCGTTTCGCGCCTGCGCTTCATCAGCCGCGCCGAGAGCTTCGCCCACGATCGTCGCATCGACGAGGTCCAGCACAGCCTCGGGCGTATCGCTCCCAGCCATCCGGATATCGCCCGACGAGGGCGCCAACGGCGCCAGCACCTGCATGGCCCAGCCGTCGTCGCGCCGACAAGCCAGGCCCGCCACTCCGGCCTCAGCCGCCTGGAAGGTCCGGCACCAGCGCCCCTCCCCATCCCTGAACGTCAGCCCCACGGATCGGCCCGCTCCGTCAGCTCCGTCGGCGTTCAGTCGCGTGTCCAGCACCCGGACCAGCCCTGGGTCGGCCAGCGCCCCGCCTTCGACGCGGAGCCCCTCGGAACGACCGTCCAGCAGCGGCCCCAGCGCCAGCCCGCCGACGAAGGCCGCCGTCGCCAGTCCGCCCCAGATGACCGCCCGGCGCGGCGCCAACGCCTCCGCCAGAGCCCTGCCGATCCCTTCGAACGGCGACGGCCGCCTCGATGCCGCGATCAGCCGCGCCAGATCCCTGTCGCGCGCATCTGTCGCGGCCGGGAAGGCCCCCACCGCCGCCGTCCGCGTCCTCCGCAGCGCCGCAATCCGGGAGGCGATCGTCGGGTCCGCCTCTGCCGCCGCATCCACGGCCGCCGCCTCCGTCGGGCCCAGTTCGCCGTCGACCCGGCGCATCAGGATTTCGTCGTCCAGCCGGGTCATCCGGTCACTCCTTGTTCGGCCAGGGTCTGGATCAGGCTCTGCCTGCCCCGGACCAACCGGCTCGTCAGCGTCCCAGCGGGCACGCCCAGCACCTTGGCCGCCTCGGCGTAGGAAAGCCCTTCGACCAGCACCAGGGCGACGGCGTGCCTCTGATCGTCCGGAAGGGCATGTATGGCGTCGCGCGCCGCCAGGGCGTCCGCACGCAGGCTTTCGTCGGCCTGGCTCAGGTCCGCCACCCGGACGGTGGCGTCGTCCTCTGCCGCCACCACCCTGCCCCAGCGCAGGATCGATCGGCCTTCGTCTATCGCGATCCGTCTCATGATTGTGAAGGTCCAGCTGTCGAGCCGCGTGCCGTCCCTGAATTTCGACCGCGACGCCAGCGCCCGCTCGACGGTCTGCTGGACCAGATCCTGCGCATCCGCATCGTGGGGCCGCAGAACACGTGCAAAGCGGCGCAGGCGCGGAAGCAGCTCCACAAGCCCCGTCTGAAATTCGTCCAAACCCCTACCTCGTCCATGTCGGATGAAACGACCGGCCCCGTTCGTTTCATCCATGGCATAGGACGAATGTAAGGCCGTGCCGCGCACGACGGATGAAAGGAAGACGATGGCTCTGGCCAGACGGATCACAGCCAAGGGGATCGCGGGATGCCTGGCGCTGGCGGCCCTCGCGGTCGCCACCCCGTCATGGGCGCAGCTGGGCGGCCTGCCCGGCCCCCCCCTGCCGACCCTGCCGTCCGCCATCATGGATCGACTGCCACGCGGGGGCGATGATCTGATCGATCGCACTCTGGACCGCGCGCTTCAGGCGCCGGCCCGGCTGGACGGCCTGATCCGCAGCTCGCGTGGCGCGCTCCAGGCCGATCCGCTCGGCTGGCCGGTCGCCGCCGGAGAGATCGTCGCCATCGACCTGGCGCCCGACGCCCGGGCCCTAGCCCTGGCAGCGGGGTATTCCGTCCTCCGCGAGGAGCCGCTGGAGGCGCTCGGCCTCTCCGCCACCGTGCTCTCGCCGCCGCGACGGACGTCGCTCAAGCGCGCCGTGGACCGCCTGCGCCGGATCGCGCCCGACACGGACGTCGCCTTCAACCATGTCCACGTTCCGGCGAGCATGGAGGGCCCGGGCGCGACCGGCGGCCTCGCCGCGACAGGTGCCCAGGCGACGAACGCCCGACTGGGTCTGATCGACACCGGCATCGACGTTACCCACCCGGCCTTCACCGGGTCCGGCGTCACCCAGCGCGGCTTCGCCGGTCCCGCCCGGATCGGCGCCCACGGCACGGCCGTCGCCTCCCTGATGATCGGCCGCAGCGGCGCCTTCGCGGGCGGGTCGCCCGGCGCCGACATCATGGTGGCCGACATCTACGGCGGACAGGCGGCGGGCGGCACCGCCACCGGCCTCGCCCAGGCCCTGGCCTGGATGGTCGAACAGCGCGCCACGGTCGTGAACGTCAGCCTCGTCGGCCCCCGCAACGCCCTGCTGGAACGCGCCGTCGCGGGGGCCCAGGCGCGCGGCGTCACCCTGGTCGCCGCCGTCGGCAACGACGGCCCCGCCGCCCCGCCCCTCTACCCCGCCTCCTATGACGATGTGGTCGGGGTGACCGCGGTCTCCGCGCGCGACCGGGCCCTGCCCGAGGCCGCGCGCGGGCCGCAGGTCGATTTCGCCGCCCCGGGCGCCGACATGGCCGCCGCCGGCTCGGCCGGAAGCTGGACGACCGTGCGCGGTTCCTCCTTCGCCGCCCCCATCGTGGCGGGTCTTCTGGCCCGGGAGACCGTCTCGGCCCTCGCGGAGACAGCCGTCGACCTCGGCGAACGCGGCCGGGATCCGGTTTATGGCGCGGGTCTGGTCGGCGCCCGGTCGCGCGTCGCTCCGGACGCCATGGGCGCCCGGGGCCGGTTGTCGCGCTGAAAAATCGTCGCCCGCCCGGGATGAAACCGGGACGGCCGGTCGTTGGACCCTGTGCGGGCGTCACGCCCCAAGAGCCACAGGAGATCCTGACATGAACAAGACACTCACCCTGGCGACCGTCGCCTTCGGCCTGGCCCTGGCCGGCGGCGCCCAGGCCCAAATCCTCGGCGGATCGGGCGGACTGACCGGCGGCCTCGGCGGCGGTGTCGGCGGCGGACTAGGCGGCGGCCTCGGAGGGCTGGGCGGAGCCGGTTCCTTCGGCGGGACCGGATCCCTGACCGGCGGTCTCGACGCGTCGCGGCTGCGGGATCGGGCCACGGACGGTCTGACCCGTGCCGAACGCCGCACCCAGGCCGCACAGGCGCGCGCCGCCGCTGCGGCCTCCCGCGCCGGCGACCGGACCGGAACCGCGGCCGCCAACGGCCAGGGCGCCCTTGGCGGAACGCTCAATCGCGCCGGGTCGCTGCAGGGCGAGGGTTCCGGCGTCCTGAACGGCGCGGCCGCCTTCACCGATGGCGCGCTCTCGGGCTCAGCCTCTGGCAACGGCCAGGGCGGCCTCGTCTCGGCCCCCGCTGTCGAGCAAGACGCCGCCAGCCCGGTGTCCGAGGACCAGGCGGCAGCCCCCGCAGCCGATCCGCAGCCCGTGGCCAATGATCCCCCGGCCCGTACACGCGCCCTCAACGGCGCTGGCGGCTTCAACGGCGCGACCGCGGCAAACCGCAACGGCGCATCGGTCTCGGCTGGCGCGACCGCTTCCGGCTCTGCACGTCGCGACTGATCCCCACGGCGACGCGCATGAAGAAGGCCCCCCGGATCGCTCCGGGGGGCCTTTTCGTTACGCGACGGGAAGGTCGGGTCGCCTTAGAGCAGGATCGGCTGAGGAGGAATCGCTTCGCGATTCCGCTGATGCCGTGAATCCTGCTGCAGATATAAGCGAGAGTCTGATTCACGCTTTCGACAGAAGCGCGCAGCGCTTCCATCTCAAGCGATCAGGCTCTAGCGGGCGGCCTGGAACTTCTCGACCGAGGCGGTGACGCGCTCGTTGATGGGCTTGAAGCTGTCCTTGACCGAACCGGTCAGGGTCTCGGTCATCTTGGTGACTTCCGAAAGATAGGTTTCCATCGCCGATTTGGCGAAGTTGGTCTGCAGTTCGATCAGCTCCTGGATCGAACGGGCTTGCGAGATGGTCTGGGCGGCGGCGACGCCATTTTCCCAGCTCGTCTTGCTGTAGGAAACGACCTGGGCCGACAGGGCCTCGGCGCCCTTCTGGGCGGCGGTGGCCGAGGCGGTCAGGGCTTCCAGGTTCTGCTTCGACTGAGCCGACAGTTCAGCCATCGTGGCCGAGGTCTTCTCGACGCCTTCGCGCAGGGCTTGCGTGCCCTTGGCCTGGAGCTGTTCGGCCTGGGCCTTGAACTGCTCGCCCTGGACCTTGGCGGTCGCGGTGGCCTGTTCGATGGTCTTCTTCACGGTTTCGGTGCTGTCAGCCATGGTGGTCTCCTGAACCTGATGTGGCGGTTGCCCCGCCTGAATGGTGCTCTCGCCGGGAGAGTCCCGGATCGACGAGGCTTTTATGGTGCAGTTGCGAACAAGGGTCAAGGATTTTTTGTGCAGCGCACCATATTATCGCTGTTCACCTGTTCGCCTGTCAGGACTGGTTCGTTCAAATCCGCGTTGATACCTGCTTAACCACCGTGAAACCTGCGGTCCTCATGCTAGGTTCTTCACTTGCGTCGCGCCGGGGGGCCGTCGCCGCGTCACGGATGTAAGAGGCTTCGCTTGGCGATGATGCGTACCGGATCGACCCCACTCCGTCGCCCCACCCTGCACAGGGTCGTCGCAGGCCTGTGTGCACTCAGCCTTCTGGTCGGCCTGGCCGGCCTCGGCTTCAACCGGGTTCAGGCCCAGTCGGGCGAGAACAGCCGCTACGCCGCCATCGTCGTCGACGCCAGCACCGGAGAGGTCCTGTTCGCCCGCCACGCCGACAGCCGTCGCTATCCGGCCTCCATCACCAAGATGATGACCCTGTATCTGGTATTCGAGGCGCTCGAAAAGGGTACGGCGACGCTTGACGACATCATCACCGTCTCGCCGCTCGCTGCCTCCCAACCGCCATCCAAGCTGGGCCTCGCCGCCGGCCAGACGATTCGTATGGACGACGCCATGCGCGCCACGGCCGTCCGCTCGGCCAATGACATGGCCATGGCCCTCGCCGAAGAGATCGGGGGCTCCCAGGCCCGCTTCGCTTCGATGATGACGCTGAAGGCCGAGGAGCTGGGCATGACCCAGACCCGCTACGTCAATCCGAACGGCCTGCCCGACAGTCGACAGCTGACCTCGGCCCGCGACCTCGCCATCCTCGCCCGCGCCATCATGCGCGATTACCCCCAATATTACAGCTACTTCGGCCTGCATGACTGGAACTATCAGGGCCGCGAGTACCGCAACACCAACGGCCTGCTGCTGAGCGGCGCCGGCTATGACGGCATCAAGACCGGCTTCACCAACGCCTCGGGCTACAATCTTGCGGCCTCGGCGGTCCGCAACGGCAAGCGGGTCATCACCATCGTGCTCGGCGGCCGGTCCAGCCCGACGCGCAACGCCCATGTCGCCTCCCTGATGGACACCGGCTTCGAGGTGGAGAACCGCCGCGCCGCCGGTGAGCGCATCCAGGTGGCCCAGGCCTTCTTCGAGGCACGCGGCTTCGGCATCGGCGGCCCAGATACAGGCGGCGCCGTCGCCTATGCGGCCCTCAACGGTGCCCCGGCCGAGGTCGAGGAAGGCCAGGGCTCCAGCGGCATCGCCTACGCCTCCTTGCCCCTGCCTGCATCCCAACCGGTGGCTCCGACCGCCTCGCCGCCGGGTTATACCCGCGCGACGCCAGTCCCGCCCGCCGCAACGCCGCCAGTTCGCCGCGCCGAGGCGATCCCGGCTCCCAGAACCGGCAACCTGACCGCCAGCCTCAACGGCGGCGTCGCCCCGCCCCCCGGCGCAACCTCAAGCTTGAACCGCGGCGCCGTCGCCAATCCGCCTCGGCCAGCCGCGACGCCGCCCGCCGGCCGCTGGTCCGTCCAGGTCGGCGCCTTCCGCGACGAAACCGTGGCCCGCAACTGGCTGACCGAAGTCAATCGCCGCTTCCGCACCCAGTTCACGGCCGCGGAACGGAGCGTCGCCAGCGCCGCCGGCTGGCATCGCTCACGCTTCACCGGCATGACCGAGGCCGCCGCACAGTCCGCCTGCGAAGCCCTCGCCCAACGTCGCGTCACCTGCATGGTCGTCCGCCCCGGCGGCTGACACCGGCGCCTCGCATCCTGCGGAAGGGCCCCATACCCATCAACGGATCGTCCGAATCCGCCTTTGAAATCAATACCCGGCTTTATTTAGAGCCTTTATCGCAGGCGCCCTCCGAACCGGGCGTACACTTCTCCCGTCCCGTCGCGAGGGGAAGGCGTCCTGGGCCCAGGACCCGGACGTGCGAGGGGGCGCGATCGAGCGGGAAACTGCATCGCTGCGCGCGGCCGAGGACCCTGATCCGGCGAGGACCTGGATCCGTGGAGGCACGAACCGGCGCGGATGCAGGACTGTCTGCGGGGTGACAAACCGTGGAGCCCGGAGGGACCTGACACCCTCCGCCCGTCGTGGGCTTAGGTCGGACTGGGTTTAAGCGGCGCAAAGGTCCGGGGGTCGAACAGACACCACCCCGGCAGGCTGCACGAAGCCCGTCACCGGCCGCTCGCGTGAACCGGTCGCGACGGAGCCCCGGCGCGAGCGGAAAATTCTCATCCGGTCCCCGTAACGCGAAAGCAGGGGGCCATATCGGTTCCGGGCGACCGCCCGGGCTCCGTCGGCTTCCCCGACCCGTTCACAGCGGAAGAGCGATGACTCACGTCCAGTCTTCTCCCTCCCCCTCGGGGGAGGGTGGTCGGAGCCGAAGGCGGAGACCGGGTGGGGGCGGCAAGGCAAAGCCCCGCAACCCAGCATCCGCATCGACCTGCCGCCCCCGCCACGTCGCTGCGCGACGCCCCTCCCCCCGAGGGGGAGGGAGAGCCGAAGCCGCCTAGTCCGCCGGCAAGGCCTTCAGGTCGGCGTCGATGGCGGTGATGATCGCCGGAGTGACCGCGCCGCCCGACATGGGGGCGACCTGGCCCAGGGTCATGTCCTGGAACTGCGGCAGGGCCGGATGCTGGCTGACGCCCGGCAGGTGTTTCTCGACCACGGCGGCGGTCGCCGGATTGGCCAGCAGGTCCTTGATCGGGCTGTCGATGGTCGGCAGGGCGGCGGCCGGAGCCGCGTGGCCGGCGTGGGCCGAGTGATCCTGAGCGGGGGCGGTCTGGGCGAAGGCGGCAGTGGAAACAGCCGCGAGGGCGGCGGCGGCGAGGACGGACTTGATCATGGCAACACTCCGGAAGGTAAAGAACCCCAGATGACCCGCAAATCGCGACGGGCTCAAGACAGGAACTTTCGCTGCGGCGCACGCGGCGCTAGGAAAGCCGGATGACCGACACCCTCTCCTCCTCGAAACTGATCCAGGGCCGCACCGGCGACTGGGAAATCGTCATGGGTCTGGAAATCCACGCCCAGGTCGCCTCGAAGGCCAAGCTGTTCTCCGGCGCCGCCGTCGGCTTCGGCGCGGGCCCGAACGAGCAGGTGTCACTGATCGACGCGGGCTTCCCCGGCATGCTGCCGACCCTGAACAGGCACTGCGTCGAACAGGCCGTTAAGACGGGTCTGGGCCTCAACGCGGCGATCAATCGCAAGAGCCAGTTCGACCGGAAGAACTATTTCTACCCCGACCTGCCGCAGGGCTATCAGATCTCGCAGCTCTACTTCCCCATCGTCGGCGAGGGCGTCGTGGAGGTGGAGGCCGAGGACGGCTCCTTCTTCAACGTCGGCATCGAGCGCCTGCACCTGGAACAGGATGCGGGCAAGCTGATCCACGACCTGTCGCCGACCGAGAGCTATGTCGACCTGAACCGGGCGGGCACGGCGCTGATGGAGATCGTCTCGCGCCCCGATATCCGCTCGCCGGAAGAGGCGGTCGCCTACGTCAAGAAGATCCGCACCATCCTGATCTATCTCGGCACCTGCGACGGCGACATGGAGAAGGGCAACCTTCGCGCCGACGTCAACGTCTCCGTCTGCCGCGTCGGCCAATACGAGAAATTCAAGGCCACAGGCGACTTCAGCCACCTCGGCACCCGCTGCGAGATCAAGAACGTCAACTCGTTCCGCTTCATCTCCCAGGCCATTAACTACGAGGCCCGTCGCCAGATCGAGATCCTCGAGGACGGCGGCAAGATCGTTCAGGAGACCCGCCTCTACGACCCCACGGCCGGCGAGACCCGCTCGATGCGCTCCAAGGAAGAGGCGAACGACTATCGCTACTTCCCGGACCCGGACCTGCTGCCGCTGGAGCTGGAACAGGCCTGGATCGACGCCATCAAGGCCGACCTGCCGGAACTGCCCGACGCCAAGCGCCGTCGCCTGATGGCCGACTACGGCCTGTCGCAATATGACGCCGTGGTCCTGATCTCCGAACAGGCCAAGGCCGACTATTTCGAGGAAGCCGCCAAAGGGCGTGACGCCAAGCTGGTCGCCAACTGGGTCACCAACGAACTGTCGGCGCGTCTAGCCGCCGACCACAAGGATTTCTCCGAAAGCCCCCTGCCCGCCTCCCAGGTCGCCGAACTGGTCGCCCTGATCGAGGAGGGCGTGATCTCCTCCAAGATCGCCAAGGAAGTCTTCGACCACGTCTGGAACGGTGAGGGTTCGCCCCGCGCCGTCGTCGAGGCGCGCGGCCTGGTCCAGGTCAACGACACCGGCGCCATCGAAAAGGCCGTCGACGAACTGATCGCCGCCAACCCCGACAAGGCCGCCGCCGTCGCCGAAAAGCCCCAGGCCCTCGGCTGGTTCGTCGGCCAGGTCATGAAGGCCACCGGCGGCAAGGCCAACCCGGCCTCGGTCAACGAGATCCTGAAGGCAAAGCTGGGTCTCTGACATCGAAAGGCCCGCCCGGATCGCTCCGGACGGGCTCTTCATCATGGGTCCGCTGGCAGACCGTAAAGACACGCGGGCCTCAGCGCGGGCATCGCTGCGCCGCAGCCAGCTGGACGCCGAGTACCGACTGCACAGCGAGCGGCGCGTCGGTCGCGATCACGACCGCGCCCTGATCGAACAGGGCGCGGTATTCGGACAGGTCGGCGTCCGCCGCATACTGGTCGTCCAGCCGCCGGCCCGGCGCGCCGAGCGTGCCGAACTGGACCTCCACGCCCGCCGCGGCGAGCGACCGCCAAAGCGCGGGCCGGACTTCCCGCGTGCCGGTCCAGGCCAGGATCTGCGGCACGCTCAGTCCCTCGAGACCCGCGACGTCGTCGAGTCCGGCTGAGATCATCATCTCGGGCGCCAGGACCGCCACGGCGCGGGCCGTCTCCGGCGAATAGGTGATCAGGATGACCCGGTCCCCGGCGCCCGCAGCCCGCACCTCGGCGATGACGGCCCGTGCCAGGGTGATCGTCGCCGCCTCATCGGCAGGCTTCAGGTCGATGCTGGCGATGGCTCCCGCACGACCGGCGGCGACCAGCGCCTCGCGCAGCGTCGGCGGCGGCGCGTCGGTCACATCGCCGTTGGTCGCTTCAAGCCGCGTCGCGCGAACCTCGGCGAAGGTCAGATCCGCGACCCGGCCCGTCCCCGTCGAGGTTCGCTCCATCGTCTCGTCGTGCATCAGCACCAGCCTGCCGTCCCGGGTCAGAACCGCATCGATTTCCACGATCGCGCCCGGAATTGCTCGCCCCGTCGCCTCGATAGCGGCAATGGAGTTTTCCGGCTGGTCATCGGCCGACTGCGCCCGGTGCGCCGAGATGGCCACACCCCCGCTCTGTCTCACACAGTCGAAATAGGCTGCTAGGGCCGGCGCGTCCGATGCGTTTCGCATCGGCGTCACCGCGCATCCGGAAGCCAGAAGGGCGGTCATCAGCGCGGGAGCGAGGAAGCGGGTCATGGGGCGGCCTGTACGATCGAGGCCGACCTCATAGCCCTCCAGATCGACTGGCGTAAGACAGGCGCGTCCCTTGCCCGCGCCGCGCCACCGACGCATGTTCGGGGCCAACGAATGTCGGGAGAGAATCGGTTGCAGGATCTTGTGGCTCCAGCCTTGGGCACGCTCGCGGCGGTGGCTGTCGGCGGCTACCTGCTGGGCTCCATTCCGTTCGGCGTGCTCATCACCCGCGCCGCCGGAGCCGGCGACGTGCGCACTATCGGCTCCGGCAACATCGGCGCGACCAATGTGCTCCGCACCGGCCGCAAGGATCTGGCGCTCGCCACCTTGCTGCTTGACGCGGGCAAGGGCGCCGCCGCCCTTCTGATCGCGCGCCATCTGTTCGGTTCGGACGTCGCGGGCGCCATCGCCGGCGGCGCGGCCTTCCTCGGCCACCTGTTTCCCGTCTGGCTGGGCTTCAAGGGCGGCAAGGGAGTGGCGACCTTCTTCGGCCTCCTTATCGCCGCCTGCTGGCCACTGGGCCTCATGGCCGGGGCCACCTGGCTGATCGTCGCCTTCGCCCTGCGGTATTCGTCACTGGCGGCGCTGGCGGCCGCAGCGGCAGCGCCGATCTATGCCCTGCTGCCCCTGCCCGCCTTGGCCCTACCGGCCGCCCAGCCGATCTTCTGGCTGGCGATCGTCACGGCGGTCCTGATCTACATCCGGCATAACGAGAACATCGGCCGCCTGCTGAAGGGGACCGAGCCCCGTATCGGCGCCGCGAAAACGTGAGCCTCCCGGAAGCCGAGCGCTTCGCCCGCCTGCGCCTCGCGCGAGCAGAGAGAGTCGGCCCGGTTTCCTTCCGGCAGCTTCTGGACCGGTTCGGCGGCGCCGGGCGCGCACTGGACGCCCTGCCCGACCTGATCCAAAAAGGCGGCGGCCACGGCTACAGCCTGCCGCCAGTCGAGCAGATCGAACAGGAGCTGGCGGCCGGCGACCGCGCCGGAGCCGGGCTTCTGGTGCTCGGCGACGCCGCCTATCCGCCGATGCTCGCCGCCGTCGATCCGCCGCCGCCGGTTCTGTGGACTCGGGGCGACGTCGCCCTGTTCTCGCGCGAATCCGTCGCCGTGGTGGGCGCCCGGGTCGCGTCGGCGGGCGGTCAGCGGATCGCGCGCGGCCTCGCCCAGCAGTTGGGACAGGCGGGGTTCGTCGTTGTCTCGGGCCTGGCGCGCGGCATCGACGCAGCCGCCCATGCCGGATCGCTGGAAACGGGCACGGTTGCGGTGCTCGGCGGCGGGGTCGACGACGTCTATCCCTCCGAGACGCCTGCCTCTATGAGCAGATTGTCGAGCAAGGCTGTGTCGTGTCTGAAAGCCCGATGGGCGCGCGGGCCCAGGCGCGGGATTTCCCGAGGCGCAACCGGATTATCTCCGGCCTGTCGCGCGGCGTGATCGTGGTCGAGGCCGAACTTCGTTCAGGGTCCTTGATCACCGCGCGCCTGGCCAACGAGCAGGGACGGGATGTCTTCGCCGTACCGGGTTCATCACTGGATCCCCGCTCGAAGGGGCCGAACGAACTGCTGCGGCAGGGCGCCATCCTGTGCGAAGGGATCGACGATGTCCGCCGCGCCTTCGAGACGCTGAGGACACTGCGCGAACCTCCGGTCGATCATCCCTTCGAGGGGGCTCCGGACGAGATCGACGCTGCCTTCCTCAACAGGGTCGCAGACCTCCTTTCGCCGACGCCGACGCCGCGCGACGAGATCGCCCGCGCCCTTGACGCGCCGATCGGCGAAGTGGCCGCCGCGCTGCTGGAGCTCAGCCTGGCCGGGCGGGCGACCCTGCTGCCGGGCGGATCGGCCTCGATCTAGGCCGGGCGACGCCGGCCCGGCTCGGCGCGTTGCGCCCCGGAGCGCCTCAAAGGCTCGCCGGCCAGGGCCGCTGCGCTTTCCAGCAACCGTCCCAGCGCCTCATCGCCGTCCCACCGCGCCATCTGGGCCAGCTCCAGCGCCATGGCGCTGATATATTCACGCACGGGGAAATCCGTCGTTGCTTCGTCCTGCGGGGCCCTGATCGGGGTCGCTCCTGCCGTTTCACTCGCGCGCTGCATCGCCATAGCCCTTTCCATAGCCACCGGAGCCATTGGATACAACCTTGGGTATCTTGGCAACCTTAACGAGAGAATGAGCTGGAATGTCTCGCCCGGTTGACAGGGTTCGCAACCCCAACCACGTTCTGCCCCCCTCCTCCCAGACTGAGCCGTAATGAATCTCGTTATTGTCGAGAGCCCCGCGAAGGCCAAGACCATCAATAAGTACCTCGGCCCGGACTTCGAGGTTCTGGCGTCCTACGGGCACGTTCGCGACCTGCCGTCCAAGGATGGATCGGTGAAGCCGGACGACGACTTCTCGATGGATTGGGAGATCGACGCCAAGGCGTCCAAGCGTCTCTCGGAGATCGCCGAGGCGGCCAAGCGCGCCGACCGCGTCATCCTGGCCACCGACCCCGACCGCGAGGGTGAGGCGATCAGCTGGCATGTTCTGGAAATCCTGACCAAGAAGAAGGTGCTGAAGGACACGCACGTCGAGCGCGTCACCTTCAACGCCATCACCAAGTCGGCCGTGCTCGAAGCCATGGCCAATCCGCGCCAGCTCGATATGGAACTGGTCGAGGCCTATCTGGCCCGCCGCGCGCTGGACTATCTGGTCGGCTTCACCCTGTCTCCGGTCCTGTGGCGCAAGCTCCCCGGCGCCCGTTCTGCGGGTCGGGTTCAGTCCGTCGCCCTGCGCATCGTCGTCGACCGCGAGATGGAGATCGAGCGGTTCAAGGCCCAGGAGTACTGGTCGATCGAGGCCGACCTGGCCGCCGACAGCCCGCCCTTCACCACGCGTCTGGTCAAGCACGAAGGCAAGCGGATCCAGCGTCTGGACATCCCCTCTGAGTCTGTTGCGTTCGCCGCCCGCGACGCGATCAAGGCCGGCGATTTCACCATCAAGTCGATCGAGAAGAAGCCGGTCCGCCGCTTCCCTTCCCCGCCCTTCACCACCTCGACCCTGCAGCAGGAGGCGTCGCGCAAGCTCGGCTTCGACGCCCAGCGCACCATGCGCGCGGCCCAGAAGCTGTACGAGGGCGTCGATGAGACCGGCGGCCTGATCACCTATATGCGGACCGACGGCGTCCAGACGACGCCCGAGGGCATCGCCCAGGCGCGCGAAGTCATCAGCGAGACCTTCGGCCCGGCCTTCGTCCCGGCCGAGGCCCGCTACTACAAGACCAAGGCCAAGAACGCCCAGGAGGCGCACGAGGCGATCCGCCCGACCAATATCGCCCGCCGCCCCGACAGTCTGCGGCTCGAGAGCGACCTGCAGCGCCTCTACGAGCTGATCTGGAAGCGGATGGTCGCCTCCCAGATGGAGGCCGCGCGTCTGGACCGGACCACGGTCGAGGTCGGGACGCCCGACGGCCAGACTGGCCTGCGCGCCACCGGCCAGGTCGTGACCTTCGACGGCTTCCTGGCCGTCTACGAGGAAGGCCGCGACGAGAAGCAGAAGGGCGCCGAATCCGAGGAGGACGACGACACCGCCCGCCTCCCCGCGCTGAAGGAAGGCGCGAAGGCGAAGGTCGAGGCGATCCGCACCGAACAGCATTTCACCGAGCCGCCCCCGCGCTTCTCGGAAGCCACCCTGGTCAAGAAGCTGGAAGAGCTCGGCATCGGCCGGCCCTCGACCTATGCCTCGATCCTGACGACCCTGCGCGACCGCGAATACGTCCGGATGGACAAGAACCGCTTCTATCCCGAGGACAAGGGACGGCTGGTCACGGCCTTCCTGGAGCAGTTCTTCCGCAAATGGGTGGAATACGATTTCACTGCGGCGCTGGAGACCCGGCTGGACGAGGTTTCGGCCGGCGAGCTGAACTGGAAGGTGCTGCTGCGCGAGTTCTGGAGCGACTTCCATGTCGCGACCCAGGCGGCGGGCGAACTGCGCACCACGGCCATCCTGGACGCCCTGAACGAGAGCCTGGGGGCGCACATCTTCCCGATGAAGGAAGACGGCTCGGACCCGCGCGAATGCCCCCTGTGCAAACAGGGCCAGCTGAGTTTGAAGACCAGCCGCTTCGGCGCCTTCGTCGGCTGCTCGCGCTATCCCGACTGCAAGTTCACCCGGCCGGTGGCGGCCCCCGATGCAGCCGACGGCGGCGCCGAGGGCGGTGACCGGGAGCTGGGCGTCGATCCGGTGACCGGCCTGCCGGTACATCTGAAGATCGGCCGCTTCGGCCCCTATGTCGAAACCGCCGTGCCGGACGAGGAGAAGCCCAAACGCTCCTCCCTGCCCAAGGGCTGGAGCCCGGCGTCGCTGACGCTGGAGCAGGCCTTGCGCCTGCTGGGCCTCCCGCGCGAGGTGGGCGACCACCCCGAGGACGGCAAGCCGATCACGGCGGGTCTGGGTCGCTATGGCCCCTTCATCCTGCACGCCGGCACCTATGCCAATGTCGCCGACATCGACGAGGTGTTCGAGATCGGCCTGAACCGCGCCGTGGTCCTGCTGGCCGAGAAGCGGGCCGGCGGGTTCAAGGGCCGGGGCGCCGCCACAGCGCCGCTGAAGGACCTGGGCGCCCACCCCGAAACGGGCGAGCCGGTCCACGTCATGGCCGGCCGCTTCGGGCCGTATGTGAAGTCGGGCAAGATCAACGCCACCCTGCCCAAGGGCACGGCGCCCGAGGACATGACCATGGATGTCGCCGTGCCCCTGCTGGCCGCCCGCGCCCTGGTCGCGCCCAAGCCCAAGAAGGCCCCGGCGAAGAAGGCGGCGCCCAAGGCTGCCGCGGCGAAGAAACCCGCAGCCAAGAAGCCGGCCGCGAAGAGGGCCTCCCCGAAGAAGGCCCCCGCCGCGAAGAAGGCGGCGGAGTAGTCGCCGGATTCCCCGCCGGCTCCGGCTGGCGGGGTCCGGGCCTTCCGGACTCCGGAGAATTCAGTACAGATCGTCCACTGAGTCCGGCTGGCCCGAACGCGAAAACACCGTGCGAAGTGTCCAATGCGTCCGAAGCGTTCGCTCATGATGATCCCTTCCGCACGAAAGGGATCAGTATGGGGGCGTTTCAGCGGGTGATGGATAAAAGGCCTCTCGTTAGAGCCGGGCCTTGATTTCAAAGGCGGATTCGGACGATCCGTTGATGGGTATGGCGCCAGAACGGAGCCTCCCTCGCCCGCAACGAGAGAGGGAGGCTGGCCGCATCAAGACGGACGTCAGCCCACACGGCCGGCGGCGGCGGCGACGGCGTTCTGGTCAGCCAGGGTCTCGACCGTGTCGCCGGTCACGATGACGGCGGGGGCATCGGCGTAGGGGGCGCTGTTCATGCCAAGCGCATCCAGGGTGAGGACCACGCCGTCTCCGAAGGCGAACACGGGGGCGCCCTTGGACCAGGCGCGGGTGATGGCGTCATCGAGGGCGGCGCGGGACGCGGCGTCGCTGGATCCGCCCGGCACGACCAGGGCCTTCAGCGCGCCGTTATCGAGGTCGGCGACGCCGGCGGTGGCCAGCACGCTGGTCCCCCCGAGATTCAGATCAGCCTCACCGATCGACATCGGAGCCAGCGACAGGCCGCTGGAGCGGAGCGTGGCCTCGGCCTCGGGCATTTCGCCGAAATTCATGGCGCGGCGCATGGCCAGACCGACGCGGGCGCGGATGGGCGCGGGGTGATAGCCGTAGCGCGAACCGGGGTTGGAGCGGGGGGCGAACGGGGCTTTGCGTTGAGCGAACAAGGCGTCTCCTTCAGGATTGTCGGGTCCTGAGGGCTTGTCCGCGAAAGCAAGAACGCGCCGGCGCTGGGGGGCGTCGGCGGGCGGAAAAAGAGTTCAGGGTAGGGCTTAGATGGGCAAGCGGGGCCGTATTTTCAACCCGTTGGGCCGGGGGTCACGGGTTCGTCATCGGGGCTGATGCGGCGAGGATGGCGGCGACCACCTCGTGCCGCCGGTTCTCGATGTCTGCATTCGCGAAGCGCAGGACGCAGAAATTCTGCTCGCGCAGGAAGACGTCGCGCTCGACATCGTGGAGGCTGGCGTCATGCGTCGGGCCGTCCGCTTCGACGATCAGACGGTGACGCAGGCAGGCGAAATCGGCGATGTAGCGGCCGATGACGACCTGCCGCCTGAACTTCAGCCCTTGCAGACGACGGTCCCGCAGCAGCCTCCACAGACGGCGCTCATAGAGCACCGGCTGACGCCGCATCGCCTTCGCTCGCCCCTGGAGCCATTCATCCATAGGTTATGATAGCTCTTCTCCCGTTGCGGGAGAAGGTGGCCGAGCGAAGCGATGTCGGATGAGGGGTCGCGCCGACATCGAACGTCAGCTCTGCTCCAACCCCTCACTCCGACCGCCGGCGTGACCCCTCATCCGTCAGCCTTCGGCTGCCACCTTCTCCCGCAAGGGGAGAAGGCCGGGGTGAGCGGCCCACGCCGTCTCCACCCCCGTGCCCGTGGGTCGGCGAGAAGAGGAAGAGGCGGTGGGTCAGAGCGGAATATTATCGTGCTTCTTCCACGGGTTCGTCTGCTGTTTGTTCTTCAGCGTCCGGAGCGCCCGGATCAGTCTCCGCCGCGTGCCGTGCGGCATGATCACGTCGTCGATATAGCCCAGGCCTGCAGCCACGAACGGATTGGCGAAGCGGGCCTTGTACTCGGCCTCGCGGGCGGCCAGCGCCGCCGGATCGCCGGCTTCCTTGCGGAAGATGATCTCGACCGCGCCCTTGGCGCCCATGACGGCGATCTCGGCCGAGGGCCAGGCGTAGTTGACGTCGCCGCGCAGGTGTTTGGAGCTCATCACGTCATAGGCGCCGCCATAGGCCTTCCTCGTGATCACCGTCAGCTTGGGCACGGTGGCCTCGGCATAGGCGAACAGCAGCTTGGCGCCGTGTTTGATCAGGCCGCCGTATTCCTGGCGCGTGCCGGGCATGAAGCCGGGGACGTCGACGAAGGTGACCAGCGGGATGGAAAAGGCATCGCAGAAGCGCACGAACCGGGCGGCCTTGCGGCTGGAGTCGATGTCCAGCACGCCCGCCAGCACCTGGGGCTGATTGGCGACGATGCCGATCGGCTGGCCATCCAGCCGGCCGAAGCCGCAGACGATGTTGCGGGCGAAGTCGGCGCCGATCTCGAAGAACTCGGCCTCGTCGACCGTCTTCAGGATCAGTTCCTTGATGTCATAGGGCTGGTTCGGATTGGCCGGGACCAGGGTGTCGAGCGAGGCCTCGTCGCGGTCGGGATCGTCGTAGCTGTCGCGGACCGGCGGCTTCTCGCGGTTGGACAAGGGCAAAAAGCCGATCAGGCGGCGGACCTCGCTGAGGGCCTCCAGGTCGTTCTCGAAGGCGCCGTCGGCGACGCCGGACTTCTGCGAATGCACGCGGGCGCCGCCGAGGTCCTCATGCGTCACGACCTCGTTGGTGACGGTCTTCACCACGTCGGGACCGGTCACGTACATGTAGCTCGTGTCCTTCACCATGAAGATGAAGTCGGTGATGGCGGGGGAATAGACGTCGCCGCCGGCGCAGGGGCCCATGATGACGCTGATCTGGGGGATGACGCCCGAGGCCAGGGTGTTCTGGAGGAAGATGTCGGCATAGCCCGCGAGGCTCTCGACACCCTCCTGGATGCGGGCGCCGCCGGCGTCGAAGAGGCCGATAATCGGGGCGCCGTTGGTCAGGGCCATGGTCTGGAGCTTGACGATCTTGGCGGCATGCGCGCCGCTAAGAGAGCCCCCGAAAACCGTGAAATCCTTGGAGAAGACATAGACCAGACGACCGCCGATCGTGCCGCGGCCGGTGACCACGCCGTCGCCGGGGACGCGCTGGGTTTCCATGCCGAAGTCGTGCGAGCGGTGCTCGACGAACATGTCGGTCTCTTCGAAGCTGCCCTCGTCCAGCAGGACCTCGATCCGCTCGCGGGCGGTCAGCTTGCCCTTGGCGTGCTGACTGGCGATGCGGGCGGGGCCGCCCCCCTGGCGCGCGGCTTCGCGGCGGGCTTCGAGCTGCTCAAGGATGGGTTTCATGGCGTTCGCTTCCGTGTCTTGCCCCTCGGGATTAGAAGGGGAAGCGTCGGGCGGCAAGGTCGTCGGCCACTTGGGAGGGGAAGACGATGATCAACGGCGGGCACGTGATGATCTACGACCGCAACACCGAGGCGATGAACGACTTCCTGCGCCATGTGCTGGGGCTGACCGGTGTGGACGTGGGCGGCGGGCGCTGGATGCTAAAGGTCCCGCCCACCGAGCTCGCGGTGCACGAGACGGAGGGGGAAGGCAGCTTCGCCTTCTATTTCCAGTGCGACGAGATCGAGGCGACCGTGAAGGAGATCGAGGGACGCGGCGGCAAGTGCGGACCGCGCGCCGACCGGGGCTGGGGCGTCGTCTGCGAGATCGAGGGGCCGGGCGGGCGGATGCTGGCGCTCTATGAGCCGCGCCACCCGACCGCGCACGGGGGTTAGAGCCGCCCCTGCTCCGCCAGCTTGTCGATCATCCAGACGCGGGCCGACGGGATCGGCTTGTTCTGGGGGTGGAAGACGAACTGCTCGAGGAAATGGCCGGTCAGGTCGAGGCCCGACCGCACGTCGCCCTCGTCCAGACCCGCCTGGGCGCCCAGCATGAAGGGCGGTAGCTTCAGCAGCTTGTCGGCATAGGGGGCGCCGGCCTCACGGGAGACGGCGCGGCCGGTGCGGGGGCTGACCCAGATCAGGTCGTCCATCGTGCCGGTGACGGCGCAGCGCGACAGGTCCAGGCCGAAGCCGAGATCCTCCAGCAGGCCCGCCTCGAAACGCACGAAGATAGCGGGCCAGACGGACGGGATCTGGAAGGCCGCCATCAGGGCCTCGAAGGCCAGGAAGGCGCCGGGGTGGGGCTCGCGTTCGGGCAGGGCGCCTTGCGCCACAGCGGCGGCAGCGGCGAGGCCGGTCAGGGCCAGCCCGTCGTCGAACAGGGCGCTGGGCCCCTCCCCCACGGGCTCCAAACGAGCCGAGCCGAGGTGGTCGCTGGTCCGGGCGCGATAGTCGGCGATGACCCGAGCGCCGGGCTGCAGGAAGGGCTTCATGCGGCGCGACGCCCCGCCGGCGACATAGGCCGAGTGACGACCGTGGGTCTCGGTCAGCAGGTCGACGACCACCCCGGTGTCGCCATGGGCCCGCGCCGACAGGACGAAGGCCTCTTCGTGGAACTCCATCAGTCGGCGGGGGCCGCGGCCGGCGCCGGCGTCTCTTTCGCCGCCTCGAAGGTCTTGATGATGCGGGCGATGGGGCTGGCGAGGTCGTTGGGAACGGCGAGGCTGAGGACGTATTGCTCGATCTTCCAGCCGCCGTCGGTCAGCCGCATGACGCCCGAACCGCGCGTGCGGCCGTAGCTGTCGTTGGTCAGCTGTTCCTCGAACCAGGCGATGCAGCGGCATTCGATCGGGGCGATGGTTATGGTCCGTTCAGTGGCCGGATAGGACCAGCCGTTGCCTCGATTGAAGTGTGGCGTGGCGTATTCGCGCAGCTCCGCGATGGTCCAGTGCTCGCCGGCGTCAGTGCCGACGAAGCGGGCGTCCGGCGTATAGAGGGCGAAATAGGCGTCGGCGGCGGCGGCGGCCGAGGCGACGTTCAACTGATCGAGAACGGCGGCGACCTGGGCCTCCGGCGTGGCCTGTAGCGCGGCGGCGAGGGCGAGGGCTGCGAACATGGCGGAGGCCTCCAGCGGGATGAACCCCAGTCCTAACCCCGATCGCCGCTTTCCGGAACCGGATAGGTGGTCGGCTTGAGCACCTTCGCCAGGGCGATCAGGTTGCGGGCGGCGTTACGGCCCACGCGATCGGAATAGTCGTGGCCTTCGTCGGTATCGACGTCGTCGGCGCCGGGTCCCGGGCCGAGGTGCCAGTAGGTCCAGCTCTGCCCCGGGATGGTGAAGCCCATATCGATCAGGCCTTGGCAGATCGTGGCAACGACATTGTGCGCGCCGTCCTCGTTGCCGGTGACGACGATGCCTGCGACCTTTCCGAAGGCGACCGGACGGCCCGTGTCGTCGGTTTCTCCGAACCAGGCGTCCATGCGTTCGAGCGCGCGCAGGGCGATGCTGGACATCTGGCCCAGCCAGATCGGGGTGGCGAAGACGACGATGTCGGCAGCCTTCAATTTCGCGTCCACGCCCGGCCACTGATCACCGTCCCCCTCGTCGGCGCTGACGCCGGGCTTGATGTTCAGGTCGACGAGGCGGATCAGTTCGACCTCGGCACCGCCCTTCTCAAGCTCGGCGATGACCACTTTCGCGAGCGCCTCGGTCGATGAGGTCTTGGGCGAAGGCTTAAGGGTGCAGTTCAGGACGACGGCGCGCATGGTGTTCTCCGGGCTGCAGATTGCACCAACGATACGAGCCCCTGCGTCGTTCCGTTCCTTTATTTAACCGGACGGTTGACAACGCGATCCGACAGGTTCATTTAACCGATCAGTTCAACACGAAACCCGCCATGCAGACCGATCCCCTCTCCGCCAAGTTCGCCGCCCTGGCCCACCCGACCCGTCGGGCCATCCTGGCCCGGCTGACCGAGGGCGAGTGTTCGGTCAGCGACCTAGCGGAACCGTTCGACATGAGTCTGCCGGCGGTCTCGAAGCATCTGAAGGTGCTGGAAAAGGCCGGCCTGATCTCTCGCGGCAAGGAGGCCCAGTGGCGCCCTGCCCGACTGGAGCCGATGGGCATGAGGGGCATGGCCGAGTGGCTGGAACACTACCGCCGCTACTGGGACCAGAGCTTCGACCGTCTGGAAGATTATTTGCGCAAGATTCAGAAAGGAAACGACGATGGCAAAAGAAACTGAGACCAATCCCTGCGACACCGACGGCGCGGCACACGCCTTCGACCTGATGCTGGAACGCATTATCGATGCGCCGCCAGAGAAGGTCTTCAGGGCCTACACGGACGCCGCGATCCTGGCCCAGTGGTTCGCGCCCAAGCCCTGGAAGATCGTCGACCCGATCGTCGAGGCCCGCGTAGGCGGCCGCTTCAACTTCACTATGCACGGCCCCGACGGCGAGGTGTTCCCGAACAGCGGCGTCTTCCTGGAGGTCGTACCGAACCGCCGCATCATCACCACCGACGCCTTCACCTCCGGGTGGAAGCCCGCGGGCCAGCCCTTCATGGTCGCCCGCGTCGACATGGAGCCGACCGCCGACGGCAAGACGAAATACACGGCCGTCGCCAGCCACTGGAACGAAGACGCGATGAAGCAGCACGAGCAGATGGGCTTCCACGAGGGCTGGGGCACGGTCGCCGACCAGCTTGCCGAAATCGTGAAGACGTTCTGATCCGATGAGCCCCGTCGTCGCCGAGGCTCCGTCCCGCCCGACCCTGAACCTGCAGCGCGTCTTCAACGCGCCGCGCGACCTGGTCTGGCGCGCCTGGTCCAACCCGGAGATCCTGGTCCTTTGGATGGGGCCGGTCGAATGGCCGGCCGTCAGCGCCACAGTCGACTTCCGGGTCGGCGGCGAGTGGCGCATCTGCCTGCGCTCACCGACGACCGGCGAGGACCTTTGGCAGGGCGGGGTCTATCGCGAAATCGTCGCCCCCGAACGGATCGTCTTCACCTTCAGGTGGGACGAGAGTCACGAGGACGGTCCGCCCGTCGACACCCTTGTGACCGTCCGCTTCGCCGACACGGCGGACGGCCGGACACACATGGACTTCACCCACGAGGGTCTGAAGTCCGAACAGAGCCTGACCGGCCACAGGCACGGCTGGACCTCCACCACCGACAGGCTGGAAGCCTGGCTGGCCGCCAACCCCGACTGAAGGAGCAGACCATGAAGATCGTGACCAGTCTGAGCTTCCCCGGCACCTGCCGCGAAGCCTTCGATTTTTACGCCGGCGCTCTCGGCGGCGAGATCACGGCCGCCATCCCCTATGGCGAGGGTTTCCCCGGCATGCCGACGCCGCCGCAAATCCGCGACTGGCTGATGCACTGCTGGCTGCAGGTCGGCGACCAGGCGATCATGGGCTCCGACATGCACCCGGACTTTGCGCCGGACATGCACAAGCCCAAGGACGGCTTCGACGTCACCCTGCATTTCGACAAGGTCGAGGATGCTCGCCGTATCTTCAAGGATCTGTCGCAGGGCGGCGAGGTCCGCATGCCCTTCGCCGAGAGCCCCTGGTCGCCCGGCTTCGGCGGCTTCACCGACAGGTTCGGCGTACCGTGGATGATCAACACCATGCCGGCGGTGCAATCGTGAACGCCTCGCCCATGGTCTGGTCCGGCCGCGTCCTGACCGGCCTGTTCGCCCTGTTCATGCTGGGCGCCTCGATCGCTCCGAAATTCATGGGCATGCCGATCGCGGCCCAGACCCTGGTCGATCTGGGCTGGTCGGCGGAGTGGGTGTTGCCGATCGGGATGATGGAGTTCGGCTTCCTGGCCCTCTACCTCTATCCGCGCACCAGTGTCCTGGGAGCCGTCATGATGACCGGCCTGCTCGGCGGTGCGATGGCGACCCAGGTGCGGATCGGCAATCCCCTGTTCAGCCATCAGCTGTTCGGCCTCTACCTCGGCCTGATCATGTGGGGCGGGCTGTGGCTGCGGGATTCGCAGCTGCGGGCCCTGTTCCCCTTCCGCAGAGCGTAGGTCGATGCGCAGGATCACCGCCTCCACCTTCGTCTCGCTGGACGGCGTCATGCAGGCGCCGGGTGGACCGACGGAGGACCCCAGCGGCGGCTTCCCCTTTGGGGGATGGCTACCGCCCTTCTTCGACGACATGGTGGGACAGTTTGTCGGCGAGGCCATGGGTCAAGACTACGACCTGCTGCTGGGCCGCAAAACCTATGAGATCTTCGCCGCCCACTGGGGCCACTCCGGCGACGAGATGGGGGCCCTGTTTACGACCATCGCCAAGTACGTAGCGGCCGGCGCGGACACGCCCATGAACTGGAACAACAGCCACCGGCTGGAAGGCGACGTCGCGCAAGCCGTCGCGAAGCTTAAGGCGGGTGGCGACAGGAGCCTGCTGATCCAGGGAAGCAGCACCCTTATCCAGACCCTGCTGAAAGCCGACCTGATCGATGAGATCTCGACTCTGACCTTCCCGCTCGTGCTGGGCCAGGGCAAGCGGCTGTTCGAGCCGAGCGGCCACGCCCGGGTCTGGACGCTGGTCGAAACGCGGCATTCGCCGTCCGGCCTCGTCGCCAGCCGCTACCAGCGCGCGGGAATGGTCACGACCGGGTCCTTCCAGATGTCCGATCCGAACGAGGAAGAGGCCGCGCGTCAGGCCCGGATGCGCCGGGAAGGCTAGTCCGCCAAGGCCGTCGGGAAAGCGTGGCCGAGGGCCTCGGCCATCGCCTGTTGCGAGATCAGCAGCACCTGCTGTTGCTGATGATAGTTGTTCGACAGCACGATCACGGCGATCCGCTTGTCCGGCTGCCAGACCTCGATGTTGCGGAAGCCCGACCAACTGCCGGTATGGTAGATTTCCCAGTCCTGGAAGGCGGGGTTGACCCGCGTGCCCAGCCGGTTGGCCATAAGGCCGTAGCCCCAGGCGCGATGCGGCCGCCCGCCGCGCTCGTTCGGCTGGTCGGCGGGAGAATGGTCCATGATCATCTGGGCGTAGCTGTATGGGCTCAGGACATTACCGCCGTGCAGGGCCTGTTCCCACACCAGCTGATCGTCCAGGGTCGAATAGAGGGCGCCGGCGCCGGCCACGATCGAGACGTTCGGATTGCGCTGGGCCGTCAGCCCCTCGGGGAAGGTCGCGTGGCCGGTGACGATGCCGAGGTCCGTATCATCGTCGAAGCCGGTGTCGGTCATGCCGAGCGGCTCGAAGAAAGCCGTGCGTAGATAGTCGGGGAAGCGCTGGCCGCTGGCCTTCTCGACGATGGCGGCGGCCAGGTTGAAGCCGGCGTTGTTATACCGGACCTTGGTTCCCGGCTCGAACGACAGCCGGAACAGTCTGGAGTCCTCGGTCAGTTCGTCAAGCGTCGCGGGGGTGGTGCGGCGATTGCCCCAGCCGGGGCGGGCCATCAGGTCGGGAATGCCGGAGGTGTGCGAGATCAGGTGATGGATCTTCAGCGGCGCCCAGGCGGCGGGGCACGGCTGGATCCATTGGCAGACCGGATCGCCGATGGTCAGCTTGCCGTCGTCCTGCAGCTTCAGAATGGCGGCGGCGGTGAACTGTTTCGAGATGGAGGCGAGGCGGAAGCGCGAACCGACCCGCAGCGGGGCCCCGGTGGCGACGTCGGCGGTTCCGTAGGCCTGGCGGAACAGGATCTCGTCGCCGCGTGCGACCAAGACGGCGCCCATGAACCGGCCGGCGTCGGCCTCGCGTTGCAGGCGGGCGGTCAGTTGCGGCAGGGCCTCGACGACCTCGACCGGTGGGCGCGCCGGCAGGGGCGCGAGACGCGACGAAGCCGTCGGCGACGGCTGCGAGGTCAGGACCGCGGCGAGACCGGCGCCCCCTATCAGGACGACGGCGGCGATCAGGCCGAGGAAGAGCCGGGGATGGTTCCCGGCGGTACGCGGAACGTGAAACATCGGGCTTGATTAGCCAGTTTTTGGGATTCGTCATCCCACGAACCGATCCCATTTAAGTCATCCCCCACTCTTTTCCGTCATCCTTGGGGGGCGCAGCGAACCCGAGGACCCAGCTTCACCGACCTGTCGCTGCAGAACGATAACGGTGCGTCGAGACCCGGGGGCTGGGTCCTCGGGACAAGCCCGAGGACGGCGGAAGCGTATGGCTGAGCGACGGATGGGGTGTTCGACTACGCGTTGAAATCCAGGCCGAACTGGGCGTAGAGCGCGCGGCTGTCCTGCCACTTCGGATCGACCTTGACGGTGATGAACAGGTGAACCGGACGGTCCAGCAACTCCGTCAGTTCCTCGCGCGACTTCTGGCCGATCCATTTCAGGGTCTGGCCGCCCTTGCCGAGGATGATGGGGCGCTGGCTCTCGCGCTCCACATAGATGGTCTGTTCGATGCGGGCCGAGCCGTCGGCTTTCTCGTCGAAGGCAGTCGTCTCCACGGCGGCGGAATAGGGCAACTCCTCGTGAACGCGCAGATAGACCTTCTCGCGCGTGATCTCGGCGGCGAGGACGCGGATCGGCACGTCGGCGGACTGGTCTTCGGGATAGAGCCAGTGGCCCAGCGGCATATCGCGTGCCAGACGCTGTTTAAGGTCGTCGACGCCGTCGCCCGAAAGAGCCGAGATCATATAGACCTCCGAATAGACGCCGGTCTCGAACAGGCTGTGCGACAGGGCCAGCAGGGTGTCGCGGCGCATGCCGTCGATCTTGTTGAGCACCAGGATGACCTTGGTCCCCGTGGATTTCAGGTTGGCTATGATGGTCTCGGTGTCCTCCGCCGACTTGCGGTCCGCGCCCGTGCCGTCCTTGCCCTCGGAGGCGATATGAGAGGCGGCGTCAATCAGGTGGACGACGACGTCGGCGTCCTGGGCCCCGCCCCAGGCGGAGGCCACCATGGCCCGCTCCAGGCGGCGCCGCGGGGTGAAGATGCCGGGGGTGTCGACCAGCACGATCTGGGCGTCGCCCTCGATGGCGATGCCTCGCACGGGAAACCGCGTCGTCTGGACCTTCTGGGTGACGATGGAGACCTTGGATCCCGTCAGCCGGTTCACCAGCGTCGACTTGCCGGCGTTCGGCGCGCCGATGATGGCTGCAAAGCCCGCGCGGTGCTGGGGGTTGGTATCGGTCAAATCACGCCTTCACGTTGGAGCATGGCCATGGCGGCCGCTTTTTCCGCGTCCTGACGCGAACGTCCAGGAGCGGTCAAGGGTTCGACCCCTTCGATGGAAACCTCGACCGTGAAGGTCGGGGCGTGGTCGGAGCCGGTCTGGCCCACGACGCGATAGGTCGGCAGGGGGCGACCCTGGCCTTGCGACCATTCCTGCAGGGCGGACTTAGGATTGTTCAGGGCGCGCGGCGCCGGCGTGGCCAGTTCTTCGGCCCAGACGCGGTCAAACATGGCGCGGGCGGCGTCCAGGCCTCCGTCGAGGAAGACGGCGGCCAGCAGGGCCTCGATGGCGTCGGCGACGACCCCCTCCTTGCGACGACCGCCGGATTTGGTCTCGCCGGGCGAGAGACGCAGGGCCTCGCCGATGCCGAGACGATCGCCGACGCGGCCGCAGGCGTGCTTATCGACCAGCGCATGCAGACGCGAGGACAGTTCGCCCTCGTCGGCCGCGGGATAATCATTGTGCAGCCGCTGGGCGACCAGCAGGCCGAGGACGCGGTCGCCGAGGAACTCGAGCCGTTCATTGTGGCGCGCGGGCTTTCCGGCGGCCTTGTCGGCCCCCTCCCCCACGCTGGAATGGGTCAGCGCCCGCTCCAGAAGGGCGGGGTCGCGGAACACATGGCCGATGCGGTCGACCAGCGCGGTCACCGCCTCGGCGCGGACATTGGCCATCAGTCGAGGACGCGGAAGAAGCGGCTGGGCCGGACATTGGCGAACCAGCTGACCGGATTGAACAGCGAAGCCCCCGGCTCCCACGAGAACATGATGATCTCGGCCTTGCCGACGAGGTTCTCGTCCGGGACCAGGCCGACGCCGGCCGATTCCTGGACGCGGCTGTCGATCGAGTTGTCGCGGTTGTCGCCCATCATGAAATAATGGCCCGCCGGGACTTCATAGACCGGGGTGTCGTCAAGATCGCCCCCGGGGCCGAAGTCCTGGATGGTGATGGTCTTGCCGCCCGGCAAGGTCTCGCGCACCTGGGTCACCGGACGCGGGCCGAAGATGTCGTTGACCTCGCCCGTGCTGACGACGACGTCCTGAACCGGCTGGCCGTTGATATAGAGCTTGTTGGCGATCATCTGGATCTGGTCGCCCGGCAGGCCGATGACCCGCTTGATATAGTCGGTCTTGTCGTCCCGCGGCAGTTTGAACACGACGATGTCGCCGCGCGCCGGCGCGCGACCGAACACCCGATCGTCGCCCAGCGGCAGGTTGATCGGCAGCCCCGACGAGAATTTGGAATAGCCGTAGGCCCATTTGGACACGACGATGTAGTCGCCCTCGTAGAGGTTGGGCTCCATCGAGGCCGACGGGATGGTGAAGGGCTGGAACAGCAGGACGCGCAGGACGAAGGCGATGGCGAGGGCCACGACGACGGTCTTGACGATCTCCAGCGTCTCCGAGCCGACAGAACCACCGTCGTCGTCGTTCTCGTCGTCCTTGACGCGGACCTGGGCGGGGCCGGGGATCTTTTCCGTCTTGTCGTCGAAGGGGGCGTCGCCGGCGTCGCCGGCGTCGCTCCAGATGGGACGATGCGTGGCCGAGATCAAGACGGGATCAGGGGTGACCGTGTGATCGCTCTCGGAGGCGGCGAACTCCGCCTCGGGCGTCACGGCATCCGGCTCGGTCGGGGTCAGGTCGAGATCGTCGGGCGACACGTCCTGGCTGACCACGGAGGACGATTCAGCGTCCGTCGTGTCGACCACGGGCTTTTCGCCGTCTTCGGGCTTGTTGTCGCTCATCGTGTGAAAGCTCGATCCCTGGCCGCCGAACGCGGCTCGTATCCGCGCACGGGTATAGCCCGATTACGCCGTGGGCAAGGCTTCGATCACCACGAAGGCGAGTGCATAGGGGTGTTCGTCGGAAAGCGTCAGATGAATGTGCGGGGTGTGGCCCGCAGGCGTCAGCCGCTTCAGGTGCTCCGCCGCCGGGCCGGTCAGGGCCAATGTCGGCTGGCCCGAGCTCAGGTTCACCACACCCATGTCCTTCCAGTAGACGTCGCGGCGCATGCCGGTGCCCAGGGCCTTGGCGCAGGCCTCCTTGGCCGCAAACCGTTTGGCGTAGCTCCAGGCGACGTCCGGCTTGCGTTCGGAGCGGGCGCGTTCGACCGCAGTGAAGCAGCGGGTCTTGAAACGGTCGCCGTAGCGGTCAATCGATCCCTGGATGCGCCGGATGTCGGTCAGATCGGCTCCGACGCCGATGATCACGTCCTAGGTCCGGTCAGGGCGGCCTCCATAGCCCCGCGCATCCGTCGGATGGCGGCGGCGAGCCCAACGAACACCGCCTCCCCGATCAGGAAATGGCCGATGTTGAGCTCGCGGATCTCGGGGATGGCCAGGACCTCGGCGGCGGTGTCGTAGTCCAGACCGTGGCCGGCGTGGACCTCCAATCCAAGGATCTCGGCCTGGGCGCAGGCGGCGGCGAGGCGATCGAACTCCACGCCGCGCTGTCCAGCCGGCAGGTGGCAATAGCGGCCGGTGTGGAACTCCACGACCTGGGCGCCGACGGCGGCGGCGGCCTCGACCTGGTCGGCCGAGGGATCGATGAACAGGCTGACGCGGATACCGGCGTCGCTCAAAACCCGGACCACGGGCGCGATGCTCGCCTCGTGTCCGGCCACGGCCAGACCGCCTTCGGTGGTGACCTCCTCGCGCCGTTCGGGCACGAGACAGGCGGCGTGGGGCCGGTGACGCAGGCCGATGGCCAGCATCTCGTCGGTCACGGCCATCTCGAAGTTCAGCGGCTTGCCGGCCGCCAAGCACAGGGCGGTCAGGCGTTCGATGTCGGCGTCGCCGATGTGGCGGCGATCCTCACGCAGGTGGGCGGTAATGCCGTCGGCGCCGGCGCCGATGGCCTCTTCGGCCGCGCGCACGGGATCGGGATGGACGCCGCCCCGCGCGTTCCGGACCGTCGCGACATGGTCGATATTGACGCCGAGGCGGACGGGCGGGCGCATCACTTGGACAGCCGCCGGCTGCCCGGATCCTCGACCGGGATCGTGGCCAGTTCAGGCGGCAGGGCGTCGGCGGGCCAGGCCGGCACGTCCAGCGTCGCGAGGGCCACCAGCGGCACGCCGACATCGGCCCGGCCGCCGGAGCGGTCGACGATGCAGGCGGCGGCCACGACGGTGCCGCCGGCGGCCTGGATGGCGGCGATGCATTCGCGGCTCGACAGGCCCGTGGTGACGATGTCCTCGACCATGACGACCCTCTCGCCCGGCTCGACATGGAAGCCGCGCCGCAGGTTGAACGCCCCGCCCTCGCGCTCGACGTACATCGACCGCACGTTCAGGTGTTTCGCCGTCTCATAGCCCGGGATGATGCCGCCGACGGCCGGAGAGATGGCCACATCGACCGGACCGACCGTGGCCACGATCTTGTCCGCCAGAGCCTTACACAGCCGCTCGCAACGGGCGCCGTCCATGAAGACCAGATTCTTCTGCAGGAAGACCGGGCTGTGTAGCCCCGACGAGAGGACAAAATGTCCCTCGCGCAGGGCGCCCGCGGCGCGGAACTCGTTCAGGACGTCTTCGGTGTTCATGCGGTGGTCTTAGGACCAAGCAGCCGCGAGGTGAAGCGTCAGCGTGACAAGCGGGTGTCGCATTCCGCCACACCCTCCGCGACCCCGAGGTCGACATAGAGTCGCCGCGCCTCGGTCCAGTCAACGACCGCTTCCCCGGACCGTCCCAGGGCGTCCAGCGCCAAGGCCTTGAGCCGGAGCGAATCGGCGAGATCAAGCCCCCGATCCGGCAAACCGAAATAGATATCGGCCGCCTCGGTCGCCTCGGCCAGAGCGGCTACAGCCCGGGCCTCCAGACGCGCAAGGTCAGAGCTGTGACGAAGCTCGTAGGCCCGTTCCAGATCATCCATGCCGGCCTCCGCTGATCCGATCAGTATTCCCGACTCTCGGCCTGGCGCTCTTCCAGATGGCCGTCCTTCAAGGCGAAGACGCGGTCCATATGGCCGGCCAGTTCCATGTTGTGGGTGGCGATCAGGGCGGCGACGCCGGTCTCCTTGACCAGTTTCTGGAGCGACTCGAAGACCGTCTGGCTGGTGGCGGGATCGAGGTTGCCCGTCGGCTCATCGGCCAGCAACAGGCGCGGCCTGTTGGCCAGGGCGCGAGCCAGGGCGACGCGTTGCTGTTCCCCGCCCGACATCTGGGCGGGTTGGTGCAGGGTGCGTTCGGAAAGGCCGAGAGCGCCCAAGGCTTCCTCGGCGCGCGCGCGGGCCTGATCCAGAGAATGGCCGGCGATCCGCATCGGCAGGGCGACATTGTCGCGCGCGTCGAACTCCGGCAGCAGGTGGTGGAACTGGTAGACGAAGCCGACGCGGCTGAGGCGCAGGCGGGTGCGGGCGCGCTCATCGAGCTGACCGACATCCTCGCCGTCGATCCGCACCTCTCCCGAGGTGGGACGCTCCAGCAGACCCGCGGCGTGCAGCAGGGACGACTTACCGGATCCCGACGGGCCGATCAGCCCGACCAGTTCACCGGGGAAGATATCCAGATCGACGCCCTTCAGCACCGTCAGGTCGCCCTGGCCGGTCGTATAGGTGCGCGTCACCTCGCGCAGGGAGAGAACCGGGCTACTCATAGCGCAGGGCCTCCACCGGATCGATCCGCGACGCGTTCCATGACGGCGGCAGGCTGGCGAGACAACTCATCAGCAGGGACCAGAAGGCGACCCACATAACGTCGACGGGATCGACCTCGGCCGGGATGGCATCGAGCATATAGACGTCGGCGTTGAACAGCTGGACGCCGGTAATCGCCTCCAGGAAATGCTGGATCGCGCCGATGTTCAGGCAGAACAACAGGCCCAGGGTCAGCCCCGCCAGTGTTCCGGCCACGCCGATGGTGGCGCCGGCCATGAAGAAGACGCGCAGGATCGACGAGGGGCTGGCCCCGATGGTGCGCAGAATGGCGATGTCGCGGCCCTTGTTCTTCACCAGCATGACGATGCCGGAAATGATGTTCATGGCGGCGATGGCGACGACGAGGCCGAGGATGATGGACATCGCCACCCGCTCGACCTTCAGCGCGCCCCAGAAGGCCGCCAGCTTGTCACGCCAGTCGACGACGAAGCCGCCAGGACCGGCCGCCTCGCGGACAGGCGCGAGATATTCGCCGACGCGGTCGGGATCAGCGACCTTCATCTCGATGACGTCCCACAGACCCTCCTTGCCGAAGAACAACTGGGCCTGTTCGAGCGGCATGAAGATGAAGGCGCGGTCGTAGTCGGCGGTGCCCGACGAATAGGTGCCGCCGACGGTGTAGGTCTTGTTCAGTCCACCGAGGTTGCCGAAGGCCGAGTCGGCGCCGGTCGGCGAATAGATCTCGATCGGATCGCCGACCCGCAGGCCCAGCGAATCCGCCAGGGCCTGGCCGATCAGGACATTGTCGCCGCCATAGGCGCCCTGGCCGAAGCTGGCGCGCGCCTGGTCCGACAGGCTGGCGTTGACGTATTGCATGGTGTCGAGGTCGGAGGGGGCGATGCCGCGTACGAAGGCGCCAGTCGTCTGGCCACCCGCGCGAATGATGGCCTGGGACTCGGTCAGGGGGGTGACGCTGACGACGCCCTCGACTCCGCGCAGGCGGTCGACGATCGCGTCGCGGTTTGGTGCGTTCAGGACCTCGCCCTGGACATACATATGGCCGTTGAAGCTGAGCATCCGGCCCAGCAGTTCATTCCTGAACCCGGCCATGATGCTCATCACGCTGATCAGCACGGCGACGGCCAGCATGATGCCGATGAAGGAGATGATGGCGATGGTCGCGACCCCTCCCTCCTTGCGCCTGGCGCGCAGGTAACGCAGCGCGAGGCCGATCTCCCAGGAAGAGAAGGCGCCGGCGGGCCTGGGCGCCGGCGTGACCGATGTGGCCGTCAACCGATGGCCTCCAGCGCAACGGCGAGCGGCACGGTCGACTTCTCACCGGTCGCCCGGCGCTTAAGCTCGACCACGCCCTCGGCCACGCCCTTGGGACCGATGACCAGCTGCCACGGGATGCCGATCAGGTCGGCGGTGGCGAACTTGCCGCCCGGGCGCTCGTCGGTGTCGTCATAGAGGACCGACTTTCCAGCCTTCTCCAGGGCATCCACGGCTGCCTCGCAGGCCTCGCAGACCGACGGGTCGTTGGCGCGCAGGTTGATGACAACAACGTCGAACGGAGCCACGGCGTCGGGCCAGATTATCCCAGCATCGTCATGGCTGGCCTCGATGATGGCGCCCAGCAGACGCGACACCCCGACGCCGTAGGAGCCCATGTGGACATCGGTATCGACGCCGTCCGGCCCCGCGACCTTCGCCTTCATAGGGGCCGAGTACTTCGTGCCGAAGTAGAAGATGTGGCCAACCTCGATGCCGCGCGCGGTCAGGCGGTCGCCTTCCTCCGTCTGGCTTTCGAACTGGGCAGCGTCGTGCATCTCCTCGGTCGCCGCATAGAGCGAGGTGCGGCCGTCGACGATGGACTGCAGGTCGTTCCAGTCGACGTCGGGACCCGGCGCCGGCATCTCTACGAGGGCCTTGTCGCAGAAGACCTGGCTCTCGCCCGTGTCAGCCAGGACGATGAACTCGTGGCTCAGGTCGCCGCCGATCGGACCCGTGTCGGCGCGCATCGGCACGGCCTTCAGACCCAGACGGGCGAAGGTGTTCAGATAGGCCACGAACATGCGGTTGTAGGCCCGGCGGGCGGAGGCCTCGTCGATGTCGAAGCTGTAGGCGTCCTTCATCAGGAACTCACGGCCCCGCATGACGCCGAAGCGCGGCCGACGCTCGTCGCGGAACTTCCACTGGATGTGAAACAGGTTCAGCGGCAAGGCTTTGTAAGATTTAACGAAACTCCGGAAAATGTCGGTGATCATCTCCTCGTTGGTGGGGCCGTAAAGCAGCTCGCGCTCGTGCCGGTCCGTGATGCGCAGCATCTCCGGCCCGTAGGCGTCGTAGCGGCCCGACTCGCGCCACAGGTCTGCCAGTTGCAGCGTCGGCATCAACAGCTCGACGGCCCCTGCCCGCTCCTGCTCTTCGCGCACGATCTGCTCGATGCGGTTCAGGACGCGCAGACCCAGCGGCAGCCAGGCGTAGATGCCGGCGGCCTCCTGTTTGATCATTCCGGCGCGCAGCATCAGCTGGTGCGAGACGATCTGGGCGTCGGACGGCGCCTCTTTCAGCGTGGGCAGGAAATAGCGCGACAGGCGCATGGGCGTCTCGAATTCGGAAGGCGTCAGGGGTGGTCAGCTTTAAACGCGAGGACAGGGCGAAAGCTAGGCCAATCCTCCCCCGTCGGGGAGGTGGAAGCGAGCTCTTCGCGAGCAGACGGAGGGGGCTCGCCGCGCACTCCGTGTCTGGGGCCGGCGCCCTCAACCGCTTCGCGGGCCCGTCGTCGGATCGCATGCGATCCTTCCTCCACCCCCAGATGGGGGGAGGATTCAGGGAACCGGCGGGGCGAGGTCCGGCAGAGGCATCCAGCCGATGAAGACCAGCCACATCACGAACATCCACAGCAGGAACGACACCCAGGTCGTGGTGATGAATTTCCGCTTGAGGTTCGGCGTCTTCGGCGCGCCCCACTGGCTGCCGTCGGTCGGCGGCTCGTGCGTCTCGCTGGACGTGCCCAGCGGCAGGACGGTGAACAGAACCACCCACCAGACGACAATGTAGATGGCGAACATGGTGATCGGGCCGATGGGCATGTCAGTGAGCTTCCTTCGGAGTTTCGATCAGCTCGACCAGAACGCCGCCCATGTCCTTCGGGTGCAGGAACAGGATGGGCGTGCCGTGGGCGCCGATACGGGGTTCGCCAGTGCCGAGGAGGGTCGCGCCCCTGGCCCGCATGGCATCGCGGGCGATCAGGATGTCCTGCACCTCGAAGCAGACGTGATGCTGGCCGCCTCTCGGGTTTTTGGCCAGGAAGCCATGGATCGGGCTGTCGTCGCCCAGCGGCTCGATCAGCTCAATCTGGCTGTTGGGCAGGTCGATGAAACAGACGCGCACGCCCTGGCCCGGCAGGTCGAACGGCTTCCCGGCCTGGGTTGCCCCCAGCATGTCGCGATACAGGGCGACGCTGGCCTCGATGGAGGGCGTGGCGACGCCGATGTGGTTCAGTTTGCCGATCATTACAGCCTCAGGATCACCGTCTCGACGATCGGGCGGCGGTCCCAGATCTGTTGCGAGGCCTTCTTCAGCACTCGCGCCACGGCCTGTTCGACCACCGTGTCGTCATCGCGAGCCTCGTTCTTCAGGGAGCCCACAACCTGCTCGACGCGCTCGGCCAGGTCGTCCAGGGCATCGCCCAACGGGGTGACCTCGTCGCCCGGCAGACCGATGGCGCGGACATCGATGTCCGAGACGATCCTGCCGCGCTTGTCCATGGCGAAGCTGACCACCAAAACCCCGTTGGTCGAGGCGTGACGACGCTCGCGCAGGGCCTCTCCCTTCTCGGTGACGACCATGCCGCCGTCGACATAAAGACGGCCGTTCGGCACCTCGTCGATGATCACGGCCTTGCCGGGCGCCAGACGAACGAGGTCGCCGTTGCGCGGCGTCACCGTCTCCTCGACGCCGAGGTCGCGGGCGAAGGCGGCGTGTTCCATCAGGTGGCGGCGCATGCCGTGGGTCGGCACCGAGATGCGCGGACGGGCCCAGGCGTACATCTGTTTGATCTCGTCGCGGCACGGGTGGCCGGAGACGTGGATGCCGGGGTGATCCTTCTCGGTGTAGAGGCGCACGCCCCGGTCGGCCATCCGGTCCTGCAGGTTGGCGATCGGCAGCTCGTTGCCGGGAATGACCCGCGAGGAGAAGATGCAGTGGTCGCCCAGCCCCAGCTTGATGAAGGGGTGCGAACCGTCGGCGACGCGCGACAGGGCGGCGCGATCCTCGCCCTGGCTGCCGGTGCACAGATACAGGATCTCGTCCGCCGGCCAGTGACGGGCCTCATCCTCGGTCAGGATGCGCTGCGAGTCATTGAACAGGCCGACGTGGCGGGCGGCGGCGGTGATGCGGTGCATCGACCGGCCGGCCAGGGCGACGCGGCGCCCGGCCTTGTCCGCCGCCTTGATGACGCTGACCATGCGGGCGACGTTGGAGGCGAAACAGCCGACAGCGATGCGGCCCTTCTTGAGACTGCCGATCAGTTCGATGAGGCCGTCCTGGGCCTCCGTCTCCGAACCGGCCTCACCCTCGACGAAGACGTTGGTGCTGTCGCAGACCATGGCCAGCAGGCCGTCATCGCCCATCTTCGTGATCGTGGCGATGTCGGTCGGCTGACCGATGACCGGGGCGGGATCCAGCTTCCAGTCGCCGGTGTGGAAGACCGTGCCCAGGGGCGTCGTGATCTTCAGACCGTTCGGCTCGGCGATCGAGTGGGTCATGGTGACGAAATCGACCTGGAACGGGCCGAGGTCGACGTGGCCACCGATCGGGATCTCGATGATCTTGACGTCCCTGACGCCGTTGTCGCGCAGCTTCTCGCGGATCAGGAAGGCGGTGAAGGGGGTGGCGTACAGTGGCGCCTTCATGCGGCTCCACAGCCAGGGCAGGGCGCCGATATGATCCTCGTGCGCGTGGGTCAGGACGATGCCGCGGATGTTCTCGCCCTCGAGGAAGGACGGATCCGGGACGATGATGTCCACGCCGGGCGTCGACAGGTCGCCGAAGGTCACGCCGACGTCGACGATCATCCACTGGCGATTGTCTTCCGGCCCGTAGCCGTAGCAGTTCAGGTTCATACCGACCTCGCCAGAGCCGCCGAGCGGCAGGAAGACGAGTTCGTCGTTGGCCGAAGCCTTGGTTTGTTTTGTCATGTGTCCGTCAGATGGTTATTGCGGCGCCAGATTTCGAGCATGCCGCGGATGGTCAGGTCCGGATCGAACCGGTCGATGGATGGGGTCGCCCCCTCGAACAGGGAGGCGACGCCTCCGGTTCCGATGACGGTCATGGGTTTGCCCCACTCCGCCTTGATGCGTGAGACCATGCCCTCGATGAGGCCGACATAGCCCCAGAAGACGCCGGACTGCATGTTGGACACCGTGTCCTTGCCGATGACCGTGTCCGGCTTCTGGATGGCGATGCGCGGCAGCATGGCGGCCGCCTCGTGCAGGGCCTGCAGGGAAAGATTGATGCCGGGCGCAATGGCCCCGCCCTCGAACGCCCCATCGGCGGCTATGACGTCGAAGGTGGTCGCCGTGCCGCTGTCAATGACGATCAGGTCGCCAGGATAGACCAGGTGCGCGCCGATGGCGTTGACCAGCCGGTCGGCGCCGGCCTCGCTAGGCTTCCTGATCCGCACCGGGATGCCCAGTTCGACATTGTCGCCGATAACCAGGGGCTCGACCGCCAGATAGCGGCGCGCGAGATTTCGCAGGTTGAAGATCGACTGGGGCACGACGCTGGAGATGATGCAGCCGTTCAGCGACGCCAGATCGATCTTGCGCATCGCCAGAAGCTGGGTCAGCCAAACAGCGTATTCATCGGCCGTACGGCTGGCCTCGGTCGCCGTGCGCCACTGGGCGATCCAGCTCTCGCCGTCATGGACCGCGAACAGCGTGTTGGTGTTGCCCTGTTCGATGGCGAGAAGCATCAGGCGGCCCTTCCGTGCGCGTCCGAACCGAAGAAGACGTCGCCCGCCGAAATGAGGCGCAGGGCCCCGTCCCCGGTGCGCAGGCGAAGGGCGCCGTCCGCGGCCACGCCCTCGGCATGGCCCTTGAGCGTCTCATGCCCCAGCCGGGCGACGCAGGGGCCGTCCAGGCCTTCGGTGCGCGCCGTCCAGGCGTCGAGGATCGGCTGGAAGCCCAGGCTGTCCCAGCGCGCCTGCCAGACGGCGAAGGCCTCGGCGAGGACGGTAGCTGCGGCTTCGATCGGGGGCGGATAGGCGATGTCCGCGCGCAGATGGGCGGCGAGGCTGGTCGCGGGGCGCTCGGTCCCCTCCGGCGCATGGGCCAGGTTCACCCCTATGCCGATGGCCAGCCACAGGGCGCCGGACGCATGGACGCCGGACTCGATCAGGATGCCCGAAGCCTTGCCGCCGGCAATCAGCACGTCGTTGGGCCATTTGATCGAGACCACGCCCGGAACGGCGAAGGCGTCCAGCAGGTCGGCGACCGCGAGCGCGGCCACGAAGGTGACCTGTGCGGCCTCGGCGGGCGGCTTTCGCGTCAGGGTCAGCAGGGTGGCGAACAGGTTGCCCGTGTCGCTGTTCCACGCGCGGCCCCGCCGGCCGCGTCCTGCGGACTGGCGGCGCGCAACGATCCACTGGCTCGCGATTTCCCCGGCCTCGGCGCGGCGGCGGGCCTCGGCGTTGGTGGAATCGCTCTCGTCGAGGAGGTGGATGGCGGGCGTCACCGCCCTACCCCGCTCCGAAACCGGTGGCTGCGATACGGGTCAGGGGCTCCAGCCAGGTCAGGCCGACGATCACGAGCGGGAAGCTGAAGGCCGCGCAGGCCCAGCCGATCCACTGGGCTTCAACCGGCGCCTTGTCGGTCGGCGCCGTGCCCTCGGGCGCCGCGTCAAACCACATCAGCTTGATGATGCGCAGGTAGTAGAAGGCGGCCACGACCGAGGCCACAAGACCCGCGGCAGCGACCATCCAGTAGCCGGCCGAGGCGGCGGCGCCGAAGACGTAGTACTTGCCCCAGAAGCCGGCGAACGGCGGCATGCCCAGCACCGACAGCGACAGAATGGTAATGGCCAGGGCCGTCAACGGACGATCGTTCTTGAGCCCCGCGAGGTCGGCGATCTTGCGGATCGGACGGCCGTTCCGGCTGAGTGACAGCAGGATGGCGAAGAAGCCCATGGTGTCGATCATGTACAGGGTCATGAACATGACCATGGCCTGCAGCCCCTGTTCGGTGCCGGCGGCGATGCCGAGGACGGCGTAGCCGATGTTGGCGATCGAGGAATAGGCCAGCAGGCGCTGGACGTCCTTCTGGGCCAGACCGCCCCAGGCGCCGACCACGAAGCTGGCCAAGGCGATCAGGATCAGGACCTGGGCCCACTGGTCGTGGGCGCCGAGGAAGCCTTCCGACAGGGCGCGGGCGAACAGCACCATGGCGGCCATCTTGGGCGCCGTGGCGAACAGGGCTACGACCGGGGTCGGCGCGCCTTCGTAGACGTCAGGCGTCCACATGTGGAACGGCGCGGCCGAGACCTTGAAGGCCAGACCACAGATCAGGAAGACCAGGCCGAAGATCAGGCCCGGGCCCGGGTTGGCGGCCGCATAGGCGGCGATGTCCTCGAACCGCATTGAGCCGGCGAAGCCGTAGATCAGGCTGGCGCCGTACAGCAGCAGGCCCGACGACAGGGCGCCGAGGACGAAATACTTCAGGCCGGCTTCGGACGCCTTGAGATCGTCGCGATGGTAGGCGGCGAGGATGTAGAGGGCGAGGGAGTGCAGCTCGACCCCGACGTAGAGCGAGATGAGGTCGCCGGACGACACCATCATCCCCATGCCGACCGCGGCGAGGACGATCAGGATCGGGAACTCGAAGCGGGCGATGTTCATCCGCTGCATCCAGCCGCCGCCCAGAACCACGGCGAAGGCCGAGGCGATGTAGATCGCGACCTTGGCGTAGATGGCCAGCGGGTCGGCGACATAGGTGCCGTTGAAGGCCTGACCCAGCGGGCCGGTGGCGGCGACGGCGGCCGCTGCGACCAGCAGGGCAACAGACAGGATGGAGATCAGCCGTGCCGACTTCTCGCCGATGAAGGCGCCGAGCAGGAGCAGGACGAGAGCGCCTATCGCGAGCGTCAGCTCAGAGGCGGCTAGGTTCAGGGCGTAGGACAGGTCAGGCATTATTCTCTCACCCGCCGGTCGCGAGCTGCCAGCCGTTGACGACGGCGTCGACGGAGGCGGCGGTGTAGTTCAGGACCAGGTCCGGCTGTACGCCCAGCCAGATGGTGCCGACGATCAGGGGGACGAAGATGACCAGCTCGCGCAGGTCGATGTCCTTGATCGTGGCCAGGGCCGGGTTGGTGATCTCGCCGAACATGACGTTGCGGTACAGGGTCAGGGCATAGACCGCCGACAGGATGACGCCGGTCGCCGCCACGAAGGCGGCCCAGGTCGAGGCCTGGTAGACCCCGGTCAGGGTCAGGATCTCGCCGATGAAGCCCGAGGTCCCCGGCAGGCCGACGTTGGCCATGGTGAACATCAGGAAGATGGCGGCGTACCAGGGCATCCGGTTCGTCAGGCCGCCGTAGAAGGCGATCTCACGCGTGTGCATCCGGTCATAGACGACGCCGACGCAGAGGAAGAGCGCGCCCGAGATCAGCCCGTGGCTCAGCATCTGGAAGACGGCGCCCTGCAGGCCCTGGGCGTTGCCGGCGAAGATGCCCATGGTCACGAAACCCATGTGGGCGATCGACGAATAGGCGATCAGCTTCTTGATGTCGGTCTGACGGAAGGCGACCAGGGAGGTGTAGGCGATGGCGATCACTGACAGGGTGAAGACCAGCGGCCGGTACGCGACCGAGGCATCGGGGAACATCGGCACGTTGAACAGGATGAAGCCGTAGCCACCCAGCTTCAGCAGAATGCCCGCCAGGATGACCGAGCCCGCCGTGGGCGCCTGGACGTGGGCGTCGGGCAGCCAGGTGTGCACCGGCCACATCGGCATCTTCACCGCGAAGGAGGCGAAGAAGGCCAGCCACAGGATCGACTGGGCCTGCGGCCCGAAGGCGTATTCCTTCAGCGCCGGGATCGAGGTCGTGCCGGCCTCGTTGGCCATCCACAGCATGGCCAGCAGCATCAGGACGGACCCGAGCAGGGTGTAGAGGAAGAACTTGTAGGCGGCGTAGATCCGGTTCGCCCCGCCCCACACGCCGATGATGATGAACATCGGAACGAGGGTGCCCTCGAAGAAGATGTAAAACAGGAACAGGTCCAGCGAGGTGAACACGCCGATGACCAGGGTTTCCAGCACGAGGAAGGCGATCATGTAGTCACCGACGCGGGTCTCGACCGACTTCCAGCTGGCCAGGATGCAGATCGGCATTAGGAAGGCCGTCAGCAGGACGAACAGGATCGAAACCCCGTCGACGCCCAGATGATAGCCCGCGCCCGCAAACCAGACGTAGTTCTCGACGAACTGATAGGCCGCATTCGTACTGTCGAACTGAAGCACCAGCACGGTCGAGACGGCCAGCACCACCAGGGTGGTGATCATGGCGACCCTGCGAGCGATGGTATCCTCGTTGGACCTGGCCATCAGCTTGGCCAGCAGGATCAGTCCCGCGCCGACCAGCGGCAGGAAGGTGACGACGCTCAGGATATTGGGGATCGCACTCATCCTATGCGCCCCAGGCGTAGATGGCGAAGGCGAGCAGACCGGCCACGCCGAGCAGCATCACGAACGCATAGTGATAGACATAGCCGGACTGGATCTTTGCCAGTCGCGCGGCGGACTTCAGCGAGGCCCAGGCGGCGCCGTTCGGCCCCAGCCCGTCGATGATCTTGACGTCGCCGACCTTCCAGAAGAAGTCGCCCAGCGCCTTGGCGCCCTTGACGAAGATGACGTCGTAGATCTCGTCGAAATACCACTTGTTGTAGAGGAGGCTCCACAACGGCCCCTCGTTGGCGGCCATGCGTTTCGGCAGACCTTCCTTCAGGACGTAGAACCAGAAGGCGATGAAGGCGCCGGTCAGGGTGACGATCAAGGGCGACCACTTCACCCACAGCGGAACATCATGGCTCTCGTGCAGGACGTGGTTGGTCGGGCCGCTGAAGATCGCGCCGCGCCAGAACTCGGTCTCATGGTGACCGATGAAGTTCGGGGCGAAGACGAAGCCGGCCGCAATGGCCCCGATCGACAGGGCGATCAGCGGAACCAGCATGATCCACGGGCTCTCGTGCGGCTTCAGCGGACCGTGGTGGCCGTGGTCGTCGTGGGCGTGATCGTCGTGCGCATGATCATCGGGCAGCGGCTCGGAATGGGTCTCGAGCTGGCCGTGAGAGGCATGGTCGTCGTGACCATGGTCGTGCGAGTGCGCCGCCATCGCCTCTTCCGTCCACTGCGGCTTGTTGTGGAAGGTCATGAATATCAGCCGCCACGAGTAATAACTGGTCAGGCCCGCCGCGAAGATGCCGACGACAAAGGCGAAATAGCCGGCCGGCGAATGCCCGCTGGTCGCCGCCGCGAAGGCGCTCTCGATGATCGAGTCCTTGGAATAAAAGCCGGCGAAGCCGCCGATCCCCGGGATGCCCAGGCCGGTGATGGCGATCGTGCCGATCATCATGACCGCATAGGTCACGGGCAGCAGCTTCCACAGCCCGCCCATCTTCCGCATGTCCTGCTCGTGATGCATGCCGTGGATCACCGAGCCGGCGCCAAGGAACAGCAGGGCCTTGAAGAAGGCGTGGGTGAACAGGTGGAACATCGACGCCTCATAGGCGCCGACCCCGGCCGCGAAGAACATGTAACCCAGCTGCGAACAGGTCGAATAGGCGATCACCCGCTTGATATCGTTCTGCATCAGACCGACCGTCGCGGCGAACAGGGCGGTGACCGCGCCGGTGACAGCGATGATCAGCGACGCCGTCGGGGCGTATTCGTAGATCGGGCTGAGCAGGCAGACCATATAGACGCCGGCGGTGACCATGGTCGCTGCGTGGATCAGGGCCGACACGGGTGTCGGGCCTTCCATGGCATCGGGCAGCCAGGTGTGCAGGAAGAACTGCGCCGACTTGCCCATGGCGCCGATGAACAGCAGCACGCCCGCCAGATCGAGCGCCGACCAGGTGTAGCCGAGGAACTCCCAGCCCGTGCCGGCCTTTGAGGCGATCATCGGGAACAGTTCGGCGAACTGGATCGTGCCGAACATCCAGAAGACCGTGATGATGCCGAGCGCGAAGCCGAAGTCGCCGACGCGGTTGACGACGAAGGCCTTGATGGCGGCGGCCGAGGCGGTCGATTTCTTGAACCAGAAGCCGATCAGCAGATAGGAGGCGAGGCCCACCCCTTCCCAGCCGAAGAACAGCTGCATGAAGTCGGCGGCGGTGACCAGGGCCAGCATGGCGAAGGTGAACAGGGACAGATAGGCGAAGAAGCGCGGCTTCGAGTCGTCCTCGGCCATGTAGCCCCAGGAATACAGGTGCACGAGCGAGGACACCGTCGTGACCACGACCAGCATGGTCGCCGACAGGGCGTCGATGCGGATCGACCAGTTCGACTGGAAATCGCCGACGTTGATGAAGGGTGAGACGACGACCGTGAACGGCTCGAGATGACCCCAGGTCCACTGGCTGAACACGGTCCAGGCCACGGCGCACGAGAAGAACAGCAGGCCTGTCGTGACGGCTTGAGACGGGATGTCGCCGATGCGGCGCCCGAAGAAGCCGGCGATCGCCGCGCCGAGCAGGGGGGCGAAGACGCCCAGGGTGACCAATAGTTCGAGGCTCACGCGGTCAGCCCTTCATGACGCTGGCGTCGTCAACCGCGATATCGCCGCGGTTGCGGAAGAAGGTCACCAGGATGGCGAGGCCGACGGCGGCCTCGGCGGCGGCCACGGTCAGGACGAACATGGCCATGATCTGCCCCGACACGTCGTTCAGATAGGCCGAGAAGGCGACGAAATTGATGTTCACGGCCAGCAGGATCAGCTCGACCGACATCAGGATGATGATGACGTTCTTGCGGTTCACAAAGATGCCGAAGACCCCGATGGTGAACAGCATCGCCGCCACCGCCAGATAGTGCTGCAGGGTGACTTCCATCAGCGCAGTTCCTCGCCGGTGACGCCGACGCCGGTGACGACGCCCTTGATCTCGACCGAGGTCTTACGGTCGCGGTTGGTCTGGGCGCCCGGATCCTGGCGGCGGACGGTGGTCCGCTTGCGCAGGGTCAGGACGATGGCGCCGATCATGGCGATCAGCAGCACGATCCCAGCCGCCTGGAAGAAGTAGATATAGTCCGTATAGAGCACCCGCCCGATGACCTCGACGTTCGAGGCGTCTGCGGTCGCCACGGCGGGGCCCACGGCGTCAGCGGCCGCACCGCCCTGCACCACCACGATCGAGATCATGATCATCTCAGCCAGCAGGATGCCAGCCACGAGCGCGGCCAGGGGCAGATAGGTCGCATATCCCTCGCGCAGGCGGACGAAGTCGACGTCCAGCATCATGACCACGAACAGGAACAGCACCGCGACGGCGCCGACGTAGACGACCACCAGCAACATCGCGAGGAACTCCGCGCCCAGAAGGACGAACAGTCCCGCTGACGAGAAGAAGGCCAGGATCAGCCATAGGACCGAGTGCACGGGGTTGCGCGCCGTCACGACCAGGAGGCCGGACAGAACGGCGGTCGCCGCCAGCAGATAGAAGGCTATGCCTTGCAGCATGGGAGGGACGATGCCCCTTTCAGTCGGTTGGGCGGCGACCCGTAAGGGAATCGCGCGCTTCGTTTAGCGATAGGGGGCGTCGAGTTCCAGATTCTTCGCGATCTGCCGTTCCCAGCGGTCGCCGTTATCCAGCAGTCGGGCCTTGTCGTAGTAGAGTTCTTCGCGCGTCTCGGTCGCGAACGTCGAGTTCGGTCCCTCTACGATGGCGTCCACCGGGCAGGCCTCCTGGCACAGGCCGCAGTAGATGCATTTGACCATGTCGATGTCGTAGCGGGTCGTGCGGCGACTGCCGTCAGACCGCGGCTCGGACTCGATCGTGATCGCCTGGGCCGGGCAGATGGCCTCGCACAGCTTGCAGGCGATGCAGCGTTCCTCGCCGTTGGCGTAACGACGCAGAGCGTGCTCGCCCCGGAAACGCGGCGATTGCGGGCCGCGCTCGAACGGAAAGTTCACCGTCTTCTTGGGACGGAAGAACTCGCGCATGGTCAGGCCGAATGCGCCGACCAGATCGAGCAGCAGCGCGCCCTTTGCGGCCTGGGCGATACGGGTGATCATCGGACGGGGTCTCCCGGACGCGTGCAGTCGCGCTCGTAGCGATCCGTGTCCTTGTTCATGATGGCGCACAGGCGAACCCGTTCGGTCTCTCGGCGCTGGATGTCATCCTGGCGCCGCTGCCACTGATAGACGGACGCGGGCTCGGCCTCATAGGCGGGCGGCAGACAGCCGGCCAGGGTCACGGCCGTCAGGGCGAGCAGAGCCATGCGGATCATGCCCCCACCGCGAAGACGCGCCAGGCCGAAACAGCGACCACGGCGACCAGTGAGGTCGGCAGGAAGATCTTCCAGCCCAGACGCATCAGCTGGTCGTAGCGGTAGCGGGGCACGAAGGTCTTCACCATCGCGAACATGAAGAACCAGAACAGGATCTTGATGAACAGCACACCGAACAGCAGCAGGTTGACCAGGAACGGGTTCCAGTCGGCGGTGAAGTCGATTGGGAAGCCCGGGTTCCAGCCGCCGAGGAACAGGATCGAGATCATCGCGCACATGAAGATGATGTTCACATACTCGCCCATCATGAACAGCAGATAGGGCGTCGACGAATACTCGACCTGATAGCCGGCCACGAGTTCGGACTCAGCCTCGGGCAGGTCGAACGGCGGGCGGTTGGTTTCGGCCAGGGCGGAAATGAAGAACATGATCATCATCGGGAACATGACGAGCACCAGCGGCCAGGTGTCGGCGCCGCCGCCGAAGACGTACCAGTTCCAGATCCAGCCTTCCTGCGACGTCACGATCGAGGACAGGTTCATCGTCCCGGCCAGCAGGATGACGTTGATGATGATGAGGCCGATGGAGACCTCATAGGACACCATCTGCGCAGCGGAGCGCAGCGAACCCAGGAACGGGTATTTCGAGTTCGAGGCCCAGCCGCCCATGATGATGCCGTAGACGCCCATCGAACTGATCGCGAAGACGTAGAGGATGCCGACGTTGAGGTCGGAGATGACCCAGCCCGGCGCAAACGGAATGACCGCCCAGACGGTGAAGGCCATGATCACGGTGATGACCGGTGCCATCAGGAAGACGACCTTGTCCGCGCCGGCCGGGACGACGATCTCCTTCAGAACGAACTTGATCATGTCGGCGAAGGACTGAAGCAGGCCGAACGGACCCACGACATTGGGGCCCTTTCGCATCATGACGGCCGCCCAGATCTTGCGATCCGCCAGCAGCAGGAAGGCGACGGAGATCAGGACACCGACGGTGACGAGCAGAACGGCGCCGGTCGTGGCGAGGGTCCAGCCGACGGGCGTGGTCCAGAAGGAAGTGGATTCCATCGCCCTACTCCGCCGCCAGCAGGGCCGGAGCCATGCGCTGGGCGCTGAGCTCGGCCATCGTCGCGCTGGCGCGCGCGATCGGGTTGTTCATATAGGGATCGACCACGGCCGAGGTGAAGCCGACATCGCCGGCGTCGCCCTTCTGGCCTAGAGCCGCCACGTCGAACGAACCGGCCGGAGCCAGATAGTCGATGCGGCCGAAGGTCGGATGATCGCCCATCAGCTTGGTGCGCAGTTGATCAAGGGTGTCGTACGGCAGGGTCTGGCCGACGCGTTCCGACAGGGCGCGGAGGATGGCCCAGTCTTCCTTGGCATCGCCCTTCGGGAAGACGGCGCGTTCGGCCATCTGCACCCGGCCCTCGGTGTTGACATAGAGGCCCGACTTCTCGGTCCAGGCGGCGCCCGGCAGGATGACGTCGGCGGTGTGCGCGCCCCGGTCGCCGTGGCTGCCCAGATAGACTTTGAAGGCCCCGGACGGGCCGGTCTCGATCTCGTCGGCGCCCAGCAGGAACAGGACATCGAGAGCGCCCGATTGAACCATCTCGTGAGCCGACAGGCCGCCGGCTGCAGGCACGAAGCCCATGTCCAGGCCGCCGACGCGGGCAGCAGCATGATGCAGGACGTTGAAGCCGTTCCAGCCGTCCTTCACGACGCCGACCTTGGCGGCCAGCTTGCCGAGATGTTGCAGCACCTTGGCGCCATCCGGACCCGACAGGGCGCCGGCGCCGACCACGATGGCGGGGCGTTCGGCATTCGACAGGGCGTCTGAGGCGACCTTGGGCAGCTTGGCCAGGGTCTTTGTTCCGCGGCCTACGACGTCGAAATCATAGGTCAGGTCGGCGGCGTCGCCGATGACGCCGACGCGGGTCTTGCCGGCCAGCCAGCTCTTGCGGATCCGCTGGTTCAGCAGCGGCGCCTCGGTGCGCGGGTTGACGCCCACCAGCAGGATGGAGTCCGCCTCTTCCAGCCCTTGCAGGCCGGTGTTGAACAGCCAGCCTTCGCGCGGGCCATAGCCCATGGCTGCGCCGTCCTGACGGCAGTCGGTGTTCGGCGAGCCCAGCGCCCGGAACAGGTCCAGCGCCGCCTTCATCGATTCCGCGTCCTGTAGGTCGCCGGCGATAACGCCGATCCTGTCTGCAGGGGCGGCCTTCAACTTCGACGCCACGGCGTTCAGCGCCTCGTCCCACGAGGCGGCGCGCAGCTTGCCGTTCTCACGGATGTAAGGCCGATCCAGGCGACGCGCCTGCAGGCCGTCGACGACGTAGCGGCTCTTGTCCGACAGCCACTCCTCGTTGATGCCCTCGTGGACGCGCGGCAGGATGCGCATCACCTCGGCGCCCTTGGACTGGGCCGAGATGTTGGAGCCCAGGGCGTCCATGACGTCGATGGTCTCGGTCTTCTTCAGTTCCCACGGACGATAGTGGAACTGCCAAGGACGGTGGGTCAGGGCGCCGACCGGGCACAGGTCATTGACGTTGCCCGACAGCTCGGAGTTCACCGCCTGTTCGAGATAGGTGGTGATCTCGGCGTCTTCGCCGCGCGAGATCATGCCGATGTCGGGCACGCCCGCCACTTCACTGATGAAGCGCACGCAACGGGTGCACTGGATGCACCGCGTCATGAAGGTCTTGATGGTCGGACCCATGTGCTTTTCTTCGACTGCGCGCTTGTTCTCCGCATAGCGGGAACCGTCGCGGCCGTAGCCCATGGCCTGGTCCTGCAGGTCGCACTCGCCGCCCTGGTCACAGATCGGGCAGTCGAGCGGGTGGTTGATGAGCAGGAACTCCATCACCCCTTCGCGGGCCTTCTTCACCATCGGCGTGTCGGTGAAGATCATCTGGCCCTCGGCGGCCGGAAGCGCGCAAGACGCTTGCGGCTTGGGCGGTCCGGGCTTCACCTCGACCAGGCACATGCGGCAGTTGCCGGCGATCGACAGTCGCTCGTGGTAGCAGAAGCGCGGGATCTCGTGCCCGGCGCGCTCGGCGACCTGAAGCACGGTCATGCCGGGCTCGAACTCGACATCGACGCCGTTGACCTTGGCGACGGGCATCAGCGGACCTCTTCTTCAGCGCGAACAACCTCGGCGGCCGTCTGCGTCGTGCCGTCAGGCAGCGTTTGGGTGATCTCGATCTCGTCGCCGCGCATGGCATAGCGCACGACCGGATCGCCGGATTCATTCATCCACCGCACGGAGGCGGGGTCGGGCAGATCGAGCGGCTTCCACACGACCAGGCCGTCGGAGGCCCGGCACTGGGCTTTCATCAGGCCGCCGTCGACCGGCGCGCGCCACTGGGCGTTGACCGCATCGCCCTCGATGCCGGTCAGTTCGATAGCTGCTACGTCCTGGCCGTGAATGGCGGCGAGGCCGGCCTTGCACACGCGGCGCAGGTCGACGGCCGTCAGGACGGCGGGCGTCTGCGCCACGGCGTCGGACACCGGCGCCTCAGCGGCGACGATCTCGGTCGGCGTCGGCTCGGCCTTCTCCGGCGCCTGGTTGCAGGCGACGAGAGCGGCGATGGCCACGGTCAGGATGAGCACAGCCCGCATCCCCTACTCCGCCGCGATGGCGTGGCCGGCGAAGTTCGCGCGGCGGGTGCGGTAGGCCGAGATGCGATCCTCGATCTCGTGACGGAAGTGACGGATCAGGCCCTGGACCGGCCAGGCGGCCGCGTCGCCGAGGGCGCAGATCGTGTGACCCTCGACCTGACCGGCGACGTCGAGCAGCAGGTCGATCTCCGACGGATCGGCCTCGCCCACGGCCATGCGTTCCAGCACGCGCCACATCCAGCCGGTGCCTTCGCGGCACGGCGTGCACTGGCCGCAGCTCTCATGCTTGTAGAAATAGCTGATGCGAGCGATCGCCTTCACCAGGTCGGTGTCGTTGTCCATGACGATGACGGCCGCAGTGCCCAGGCCCGACTTCATGTCGCGCAAGGAATCGAAGTCCATCAACGCCGTCTCGGACATCTCGCGCGTGATCAGCGGCACGGAGACTCCGCCCGGTATCACGGCCTTCAGGTTGCCCCAGCCGCCGCGCACGCCGCCGCAATGCTCTTCCAGCAGCTGGCGCAGCGGGATCGACATCGCTTCTTCGACATTGCACGGCCTGTTCACGTGGCCGCTGATCGACATCAGCTTGGTGCCGGTGTTGTTCGGACGACCGAAGCCGGCGAACCACTCGGCCCCCCGACGCAGAATCGTGCCGACGACGGCGATCGACTCGACGTTGTTCACCGTGGTCGGGCAGCCGTAGAGGCCCGCGCCCGCCGGGAACGGCGGCTTCAGGCGTGGCTGGCCCTTCTTGCCCTCCAGCGATTCCAGCAGGGCGGTCTCTTCGCCGCAGATATAGGCCCCGGCGCCGTGGTGGATGTAGACGTCGAAGTCCCAGCCGTGGACGTTGTTCTTGCCGATCAGCCTGGCTTCATAGGCCTGCTTGACCGCCGCCTCCATGCGCTCGCGCTCGAGCACATATTCGCCGCGCAGATAGATGTAGCAGGCGTGGGCCTGCATCGCGAAGGAGGCGATCAGGCAGCCTTCGATCAGCAGGTGGGGGTCATGGCGCATGATCTCCCGGTCCTTGCAGGTGCCGGGCTCGCTCTCGTCGGCGTTAACGACGAGATAATGCGGACGATCCTTGAGTTCCTTGGGCATGAAGGACCACTTCAGACCCGTCGAGAAGCCGGCGCCGCCGCGTCCGCGCAGGCCGGAGTTCTTGACGTTGGTGATGAGCCAGTCGCGGCCCATGTCCAGCATGTCCTTGGTCGCGTTCCAGCAGCCGCGGGTCTTCGCGCCCTCAAGGCCCCAGTCCTGGACCCCGTACAGGTTGGTGAAGATGCGATCCTTGTCCTGCAACAGCCCGGCCATCAGCGGGGTCCCTCCACGGCCGGAGCCGCCGACGCCCTTGCCGCGCGGGCGCGAGAGTTCGCTGCGCCGGTCGCCGGTCTGGCGCTCGGTTGGCGGAGGCGGACGCTGGCCGCCCGAATTCGTGGGTGTCTGATCAGGCGCATTCGGGGAACCGGCGGGAGAAGACGGAGGGGACGGCGCAGCGGGCGCCGGCGGAACGGGCTGTGCGGAGGCTCCGCCCAGGGGCAGAGCGCCGGCGCCCATCAGATTGGCCATGAACAGGCCGGCGACGCCGCGCTTCGGATGTTTCGATGTCACGACGGTCCCCCGAACGTCTTGGGATCACGAAGTGTGCACGCGCGGTCAGACAATCACGCGACGGTTCCCCGTGGGCGCGAAGCAGCGCGCTCATTGTCCGCGTCCATCGAGCTCGGCCAGACGGCGGCGATGATAGCGGGTGCGAAGGAAGATGGCAGCGAGCATCAGGGCCCAGCCGCCGCCGAGGGCGACATAGCCGGACACCTGTACCGTCGGGCCGAAGTCGCCCGCACGCCCGGCCAACCAGACCAGGATGGCGCCCAGCAGCACCAGGCCGAAACCAGCCAGGCGCGGCGTGCGACCCACGGTGCGCAGTTCGGCGCGATAGGCTGCGACCTGGGCCTCGGCTTGCGGATCGGGAGCGGTCATGCAGGCACCGGCGCCGGATCTGAGTTCGGCAGCTTCTTGATCGGCTGGGCGGCCGAGCCGTCATAGAGTTTGGGGTCGGTCAGGGTCAGGGCCCCGCCCTCGGGCGCCGAGTTGACGCGATCGACGCGCGGACCCGGCTTCGGCGTCTTGCCGGCCGCGAAGTCGTCGATGATCTGGTTCATGTCCGAGGCCGTCAGGTCCTCGAAATAGTAGTCGTTGATCATGGCCATCGGCGCGTTGACGCAGGCGCCCAGGCACTCGACCTCTTCCCAGTAGAATTTGCCGTCGGCCGACAGGGTCTGTTTCGGGCCGATCCGGTCCTTGCAGACCTTCATCAGGTCGCCCGAGCCGCGCAGCATGCAGGGGGTCGTGCCGCAGACCTGGATCAGGGCGGCCGAGCCGACCGGCTCCAGCATGAACATGGTGTAGAAGGTCGCAACCTCCAGCACCCGGATGTAGGCCATGCCCAGCAGGTCGGCGATGGCGCGCAGGCTCGGTTCCGAAACCCAGCCTTCCTGTTTCTGAACCAGCCACAGGATCGGGATCACCGCCGACTGACGACGGTCGGCCGGATATTTGGCGATCCACCACTCGGCCTTCCTCATCGTGTCGTTCGAGAAGGCGAACGAGGCGGGCTGTTCCTTGGCGAGACGACGGACGCTCATGCTCTACCCATCCAACGGTTCGGACGCGCGCCCCAGACCGCCCTGCCGGCGTTCGCGAGGTCGCGGGAAAGCCAGGACATCGGCGGCAGGAACCGCACGGCCAGCTGGCTGAGGAAAATGAAACCGCCCATCCAGACGATCGAGCGCAGGTTGGCTTCCAGGAAGCCCCTGCCCTCCTCCAGATAGCCGGCGCGATACGCCCCGCGCACCAGGGTCACCCCGGCGATGCCGGGCGTGGAGACGACCGCCGTGGCCAGGGCGAATTTGGCGACGCCCATGAGTTCGCGGCGACGCGGGGAAAAGGCGACCTGGGCGATCAAGCCGAAGACCAGCAGGCCCGCGAAGGCGATGACCTGCAGCTGGGTGAAGATGGGGTCGACGGCGAATGTGCTCATGCTTTCGGCTCCCGAGGAACCATACCAAGCATCCGAGCCCATTTCGCGTTGTGCGCATCCCTCGCCCGAAGAATGGCGATCTTGGTTTCCTGCCTTGCCTCACGCACTGCGGGGATCAGGCCGAACAACCAAATTCCAAGGCCCGAAACGCCGCCAACCAAAAGGAGCGAGACAACAAAGGCAACGGGCACGCTTAAACCAAGACCGACTAGGCCTTCTTCCAAGGCGCCGCTAACCCAGAGAGCCGCAACAGCTCCGAACGGTCCATGGACCGAAAAAGCGTACAGGGCTGCCTGATGTCGCTGTTTCCCATTCTCAACGCCATAAACGTTGAGTCCAAGCGCGGTCGCCACATCAAACATTGCGGCGAGCAGCAAACCAGCGATGGCGACGAGGGCGTAGGTCACTAGCGGTCGACCTCGCCGAAGACGATGTCGAGCGAGCCCAGGATGGCGGACACGTCCGCCAGCATGTGGCCGCGGTTCATCCAGTCCATCGCCTGCAGGTGACGGAAGCCGGGGGCCGAGATCTTCACGCGGTACGGCTTGTTGGTGCCGTCCGAGACCAGATAGATGCCGAACTCGCCCTTGGGCGCCTCGACGGCGGCGTAGACCTCGCCGGCCGGGGTGTGGAAGCCTTCGGTGTAGAGCTTGAAGTGATGGATCAGGGCTTCCATCGACCGCTTCATCTCACCGCGCGACGGGGGCACGATCTTGTTGTTCTCGACCATGACCGGCTCGCCGGGGCAGTTGCGGAGCTTGTGGATGCACTGCTCCATGATGTGCACCGACTGTTTCATCTCCTCGATACGCACGAGGTAGCGGTCCCAGCAGTCGCCGTTCTTGCCGACGACGATGTCGAACTCCAGCTCGGCATAGCATTCGTAGGGCTGCGACTTTCGCAGGTCCCAGGCGATGTCGGAGCCGCGCAGCATGACGCCGGTGAAGCCCCACTGCAGGGCCTGTTCCTTCGACACGATGCCGATGTCGACGTTGCGCTGCTTGTAGATGCGGTTCTCGGTGACGAGGCTCTCGATGTCCTTCAGCGCCGTCGGGAACTCGGCGCACCAGCGACCGATATCGTCGATCAGGGCCATCGGCAGGTCCTGGTGGACGCCGCCGGGCCGGAAGTAGTTGGCGTGAAGCCGCGCGCCGCAGGCCCGCTCATAGAAGACCATGAGCTTTTCGCGCTCCTCGAAGCCCCACAGAGGGGGCGTCAGGGCGCCGACATCCAGGGCCTGGGTCGTCACATTCAGCAGGTGCGACAGGATGCGGCCGATTTCCGAATACAGGACCCGGATCAGCTGGGCGCGGTACGGGACCTCGATCTCGAGCAGACGCTCGATGGCCAGGCAGAAGGCGTGCTCCTGGTTCATCGGCGCGACGTAGTCGAGCCGGTCCAGATAGGGCACGTTCTGGAGGTAGGTGCGGGCCTCCATCAGCTTCTCGGTGCCGCGGTGCAGCAGGCCGATGTGCGGATCGACGCGCTCGACGACCTCGCCGTCCAGCTCAAGCACCAGACGCAGCACGCCGTGCGCGGCCGGGTGTTGCGGGCCGAAGTTGATGGTGAACTTGCGGTCGTCCATCTCGCGCGCATGCGCGGTCCGGCCGTCGTCGAAAGCGATGTGACCCAGGTCGTCGGCGACCTGGTCGAGCGTGGCGCGGTCGGGGGTCGCGTTGGCGATGGGGTGTCCGTCAGCCATCAAGCCTTGCCTCCCGAAGGCGCGGCGCCTGCGACAGCAGCGGCCTGCGCCGCCTTCTCGTCGCCCGGCAGGACCGGGGCCGGATACTCCGCGCCTTCCCAGGGGGAGAGGAAGTCGAAGTTGCGATATTCCTGCGTCAGCTTGACGGGTTCATAGACCACCCGCTTCTGCTCCTCGTCGTAGCGGACCTCGACATAGCCCGTCATCGGGAAGTCCTTGCGCAGCGGGTGCCCCTGGAATCCGTAGTCGGTCAGGAGCCGGCGCAGGTCCGGGTGGTTCGAGAACAGGATGCCGTACATGTCGAACGCCTCGCGCTCGAACCAGCCGGCCGACGGATAGACCTCGATCACGCTGGGGACCGGCTGGACCTCGTCGGTCGTGCACTTGACCCGGATGCGGGCGTTCCGCGTCAGGGAGATCAGGTGATAGACGACGTCGAACCGCTCGGCCCGGTCCGGATAGTCCACGCCGCAGACGTCCAGCAGCTGCTGGAAGCCGAACCGGTCGCGCAGTGAGGTCAGGACCTCGACGATCCGGTCGCGGTGGCAGGCGATGGTCAGCTCGCCCCAGGCCAGGCTGGCATCGACCTTAAGCTCGGCGACCATCTCCTGACCCAGCGGGGTCAGGCTCTCGGTATTGCGCGCGACGGTCGCGAGGTGGCCGTTCATAGAAGGAACGCTCATCGCTCGATCGTCCCGGTGCGACGGATCTTCTTCTGCAGCTGCAGCAGGCCGTAGATCAGAGCTTCCGCCGTCGGCGGGCAGCCCGGAACATAGGCATCGACAGGTACAATGCGGTCGCAACCGCGCACTACGCTGTAACTATAGTGATAATATCCGCCGCCATTGGCGCACGAACCCATCGACAACACGTAACGCGGATCCGGCATCTGGTCGTAGACCTTGCGTAGGGCCGGAGCCATTTTGTTGGTCAGGGTGCCGGCGACGATCATCAGGTCCGACTGACGCGGGCTGGCGCGCGGGGCCATGCCGAAGCGCTCGAGGTCATAGCGCGGCATCGACGCCTGGATCATCTCCACGGCGCAGCACGCGAGACCAAAGGTCATCCACATCAGCGACCCCGTCCGGGCCCAGTTGATGACGTCGTCGAGCGAAGCGGTCAGGAAGCCCTGCTCGGCGACCTCGGTATTGACCGCCTCGAAGAATTTGTCGTGCAGCTTGGGGTCATAGCCCTGGACCGTCGAACGCGCGCCCTGGCCAAAGGCTGTGGGCAGCGGCGAGGCCAAACCTGAAGCGGGGGGGGCGATCAGGCCGGTGGGGGAAATCACTGCCATTCCAGCGCGCCCTTCTTCCATTCGTAGATGAAGCCGACGGTCAGGACGCCCAGGAAGGACATCATCGACCAGAAGGCGAAGATCATGCCGCCCTTGGTCAGGTCGAAGATCGACACGGCCCAGGGGAACAGGAAGGCCACTTCAAGGTCGAAGATGATGAACAGGATGGACACCAGGTAGAACCGCACGTCGAACTTCATCCGCGCGTCATCGAAGGCATTGAAGCCGCACTCGTAGGCCGAGAGCTTCTCCGAGTCGGGGTTCGACGGCGCCATCGCCCAGGAGGCGGCCATGAAGCCGACGCCGATGATCGTGGCGATGCCCACGAAGATCACGATCGGCAGATACTGAAGAAGAAATGCGTTCATTGGATAGGTCCACGCCGCGAGGGAGGGCGGCGGATTCGGCGCTTTCTAGACCCAACCCGGCGACGGTTCAAACCCAAGCGGCGAAAGGATTTTTCTTGCGAATGGTTCGCACAAATCCGACTCCGGGACGCCCTCGTTCTGCGACCGGACGTGTGCGCGGAAAACTGTCGCAAAGGCCCGAAAGGTCGCTTGACACCGGGGCGACCCCCCGCCTAAACGACGCCCCTCGCCGCGACGGAAACGACGCGGCGGGAAACGCGGGTGTAGCTCAGTTGGTTAGAGTGCCGGCCTGTCACGCCGGAGGTCGCGGGTTCGAGTCCCGTCACTCGCGCCACTTTCTGTGATTGCAGAAAGTGGCGCGCGCCCCCCTTCTTCCTTGAACCGAATAGCGGTCATCGCAGTGTCGATGAGCGCGTGCGTTCGTCGTCGTGCGACCGCAAAAGTTTCGCGTGTCGAACCGCCGATACCGCAAACACCTCCGGCCAGGTCGGCCGAAACCGCAATCAGTCGCGGGGCGTCGCCTGCTGGACGCGCACGGAGTGGGCCATGGCGGCAGCGACCGCGCCCAGCCTCCCCTCATCAGAGATCTGGCTCTGTTCCGCACCATAGACGCCGCTCAGGAAGGCCAGATCCCAGGAAGTGAGGCTGGCGGGCGCTCGGTCCGGCTGATCGAACAGGTTGAGGATCGTGTCATAGCCGCGAGGCTGCGCTTCGGAATCGATCTGAACCAGGGCGACCATCGTCAGATAGGCGGCCAGTTGGTCGGTCGTGACCGCCCCGATCTTGTCCACGTCGACGACGATGATCACCTGGGCGAGGTCGTCCCGGAGATCGTTACGCAGCATGGAGCCCGTTATGATCCGGCGGTTGTCGCCGAGATCGTTCGGGCTCGTGATGTTAGGCGGCGCCTGGAACGGCTCGTCCCCGGGGCTTCGGTTGGCCGCGATTCCGGTGTCGAAATCGACCGGAATGCTGACATACCACCAGCGCACCGCCGCGTCCGTGTTCTGGAACCGCGCCAGGGCCCGCCGACCCCGGTTGGCGCCAGACATGTTCAACCTGAACTCGCGGCGGCGTGAGGCGACCATCGCCCTGGTCGTTTCGTTGGCATCGATCGTGAAAGTGATGAAGACACGCGGTTCGCAACCGGGCCGACCCAGGCGGACGCCGAGGCCCTCAGCCGTCGCCGAAATCCGCTCGATGATCTGTTCGGCGGCGTCGCGCTGGAGATTGCCGACGCCGATACAGAGGGTCTGCCGCCAGGCTGCGGCGCCGCTGCCCTCCACGGGCGCTGCAACCTCTTCAATGAAGGCCACCGTCGCCTCCCGCAGCGGGCGGCCCAGGACGACGATGTCGTCGAGCTGGGACTCGTCCTGGATGCCGGTGAGCGGCTCGCTGGCCTGAACAGTGACGGTCGAGCCGCTGAATGCAGCGGCGACAGCGAGCGCCGCGATTCCGAAACCCATGAAAGCCCCCAAATGTCCAGCCCACACGACGCGGGCAGTTGGAGACCAAGTCAAGCCCCGGTTGTGCGGCGCGCCGTCTAGTGAACCGCCAGTTCCTCGCCCGGTTGCACGAACTCCGGCCGTCCGCTGACCTCTGCGTAGGTCATGCACAGACCTTCGAAGACGCGGTTCCAGGCGAAGGTCTCGACCGTATGCCCCCGCGCCGCCGCGCCGATGGCCTCGACATCACGCGCGAACAGGGCCTCGATGGCCTGGGCGTAGTCGTCGGGGTCGGCGCTGCGGGCCAGCTGGCCCACGTCATTGGTGACAGTCTCGGCCACGCCGCCGGCGTTGACGCCCACGACCGGGCGGCCGCAGGCCATGGCCTCCAGCACGATCAGGCCGAAGGGCTCCTTGTCGTTGGCGTGCACGAAGGCGTCGCAGCTGGCGATGATCCGGGCCACGGCCCTGGGGTCGCGCTCGTACGGCAGGGCGATGACGCGGTCCTCTGCGGGCATCCCCTGCCCGGCCCCGACTAGGACCAGGTGATAGGGGGCGCCCAGCTTCTGCACCGCCTCGATCAGGACATCGATGTTCTTCTCGCGCGCGGGGCGACCGGCGAAGCACAGCAGGCGGGCGCTGGCGGGCAGGCCCAGCCGCTTCAGCAGCCAGTCGCGATCCCGCCGATCGGGGCGGAAGGTGTCGATCTCCACGCCCAGGGGGCGGATGACGATGTCGCGGATGCCGGCCTCTTCAAGGCGGCGGGCGATGAAGCGGCTGGGCGAGATGACGCGGTCGAACTGGCCGAACAGCCGGGCCCAGCGTTTCTCGACCGGCTTCTTGGCCCATTCGCCGAAGTGAAGCGCGGCGAGGCCCGCAGGATCGGAGTGGCAGAAGCCGACGACCGGACAGCCGGCCCTCTGGCCCGCCTCCAGCGCGCCCTGCCCCGGCGTATAGGGATCGCCGGCCTCGATCAGAGACGGCTTCATCGAGGCGACCCAGGCGCCCCAGCGCTTGACCGAACTCGGCCAGCGATAGCCGTCGCCGAACGGCAGCTTGGTCGCGTGCAGCTGGATAATGCCGTCGCGTCCGGCCTTGTGCTGGGCGCCCGGCACGACCAGGGAGTGGGCGACGCCCGGACGGTTCGCCTCCAGCCAGGCCTTCTTGGACAGCAGATAGCGTTTCACCCCGCCGGAGCGCGGCGCGTAGAGCATGGTCGTGTCGACCATGCGCGGACGCGGATCCTGGGTGGACGCCTTCAGAACCCTGAGCGTTTCGGCCACCTCTTCGTCCCAGCCGGGAATGAGCCGCAGCTCACCTTCGTGGACGTCGAGATCGGTCAGGCTCATGGGGTCGTGCTCCGGGGACTGCCGCGGCTGAACGCGCGTCCGGGACTTTGGGATGCGTGCGGACGATTTGGGCCGAGCCATAAAGCGGCCGTAGACCCGCCGCCGGTCAAGCTCAAGCCTGATCGTCGGGATCGCCCGGCGGCGGGGTGGAGATACCCCTGCGGGCCAGGGCCTCGCGCAGGAGAATCTCCATCTGGGCGTTGACGGAGCGCAGTTCCGCCGCCGCCAGCCGTTCGACCGCAGTCATCACGCCCGCGGAGGCGCGCATCAGGAAGGGCTTCCGGACCCTGGCCACGTCCTAGCCGTAGAGGGTGCCGGTGTTGACCACGGGCTGGGCCTCGCGGTCCGCGCACAGGACGACCAGCAGGTTGGAGACCATGGCGGCCTTGCGGTCCTCGTCCAGATGCACGACCCCGCGCTCGCCCAGATCCTTGAGCGCGCTTTCGACCATGCCGACGGCGCCGCGGACGATAAGGCGACGCGCCGACAGGATGGCCTCGGCCTGCTGGCGACGCAGCATGGCTCCGGCGATCTCCGGCGCATACGCCAGGTGGGCCAGACGGGCCTCGTCGATGGCGACGCCCGCGACCCGGACACGGTTGGCCAGTTCGTCGCGCAGCCGCCCGGCCACGTCCTCGGCGTCGGCGCGCAGGGTCAGTTCCTGCTCGACGCCGTCCTGCTCCTCGCCGTGGTCGTAGGCGTAGTGGGAGGCGATATCGCGCAGGCCCGTGTCGATCTGGATGTTCACGAAGGCCTGATAGTCGTCGACATCGAACAGGGCCTGGGCCGAATCCTCGACGCGCCACACGACATTGGCCGCGATTTCGACCGGGCTGCCGCGCTTGTCGTTCACCTTCAGCTTGTCCGAGGTGACGTTCCGGGCGCGGAGCGAAATTTTCTTGCGTGTGTACCAGGGCAGAATCCACCGCAGACCAGTCGTCCGATCCGTGCCGCGATAGGATCCGAACAGCATGATGGCCGCGCCCTCGTTCGGCTGCAGCGCATAAAGACCGCACACCAGAAACAGTCCGATGACCGCCAGGACGATGCCGCCCACGACGTAGACGGGGGTCTCAGGCCCTTGCGCCACGGCGACCGGCCCCAGAATGATCAGGCCCAGCCCGACCAGCAGCATCAGTATGCCGTTGGCGGTCTGTGCGGGCCGCTCCTGCGAGATTGTACGTTGATCGGTCATTGCGCCCTCCGTTTGATATAGAAGTGATATCACTTTTCCGGCCGCAAGGCAACGCTTTCAGTGACATCCGGTCACCCGACACATCGCTTTCGGCCTTGCATTCGCCTCAAATTCGCGAAACTTGAGACAGGTCGCGACGCCCCTGTTAGAAGGCGCCCGACGCCCGTGCGCGTGTCCACTTGGGGTGATTTCTCGAATGCGTAGACTGCTTGCGACCGCGGTGGCGCTTGCCCCTCTGATGACGGCCGCAGGAGCGCATGCCGAGGTCGTGATTTCGACCGCCCGCACGACGCCCATCGTCACCTCTCTGGCCACCGGTACGGCGCGCGACGACATCCGCCTCGGCACCGGCGGCTCCATCGCCGTGAACACCGGGGCGGCGATCACGGTCGATTCGAACAACAACATCGATCTGGACAGCGGCACCAATATCACGATGGCCAACTCGGCCGACGGATCGACCGCGATCCTGGTCGGGCCCGGCGCGACCGCAGCGAACATCACCATCGGCGGGACCATCACGGTCACCGACAACATCGACACCTATACCGACACGGACAGCGACGGCGATCTGGACGGCCCGATCGCGGCCGGTTCCAACCGCTACGGCCTGCGTCTGGTCGGCGGCACGGCCCTGACCGGCAACATCCTGGTCGAGAGCAGCGGCGCGATCCTGGCCGAAGGCGCCAATTCGCGCGCCATCTCGATCGAACGCGCCCTGACCGGCACGGTCACCACCTATGGCTCGCTGCGCGCCGTGGGCGACAACGCCATCGGCTATTCCCAGACGGGCAACGTCTCCGGGGCTGTGAATCTTGGCGGTCCTGTCACGGCTCAGGGTTTGGGCGTTAACGCGGTCAACATCCAGGGCGACATCGGCGGGCGCCTGACACTCCAGGGTGACATGGCCGCGACCGGCTATCGCTACACCACCCGCCCCGGCGACACCGCCCTTGCCCTGCTAGACGCCGACGACCTGCTGCAGGGCGGCTCGGCCGTCGTCATCGGCGGCAACGTCGCTCGCGGCGTTGTGCTGGATGTCCGCCCGGCGGACCTGATCACGGATGTCGCCACGGACTCGACCACGACCGACGAGGACGGCGACGGCGTCGCCGACCTGTCGGAGAACAGCTCGGTCATCAACAGCTACGGCGGCGGCGCCGCACTGACCGTCGGGTCCGCCACGCGGGGCATTGCCCTAGGCGCCGCCGGAACGACCGCGACCACCAACTACGGCCTGATCAATCGGGGCGTGATCACCGGCGACGGCGTCTATAACAACATCACTGGCCTGGCCATGCAGCTGGGCGTCGCGGGCGGGCAGACCGTAGCCATCGCCGGCGGTGTTCGCAACGAAGGCTCCATCACGGCCCTGGGCCGCGGCGGCGGCGCGACCGCCGTGTCGATCGGCGCCGGCGTCACCACCCCGCGCTTCGACAATATCGGAACGATCACGGCGGGCGTGTCCAGCGAACTGGCCAACTCACCGACGACGGGCGTCAACATCGCGGCCGGCGCCAACCTTCCCGTCCTGTTCAACAATGGCGCGATCCTGGCCACGGCGGGCGGCGGCATTTCCAACGTCAACGCGATCCGCGACCTGTCGGGCACCCTGACCTCGATTGAGAACGCCGGCTCCATCACGGCGGCGCTGGCTCCCAATACGGCCGGCGCCGCGCTCACCGGCACGGTGACGGCGATCGACGTCTCGGCCAACACCACGGGCGTCACCTATCGCCAGTACGGCGAGACCAGCACGCCCTCGACAACCGATCCCGACACTGACGGCGACGGAGTGACGGATTCGAACGAGCCCGTGTTGATCGGCGCCGTTCGCTTCGGCTCGGGCGCCGACACCCTGAACCTCGAAAACGGCTTCATGACCGGCGACGTCTCGTTCGGCGCCGGCGCGGACCGGCTGAACATCACGGGCGGCGGCATCCTGACTGGCGCCATCACCGACACCGACGGCCGTCTGGACATCAATGTGACCAACGGCACGCTGGATGCGCGCCAGTTGACCCGCACCAGTGTCACCAGCCTGAACGTAGGCGCGGCGGGCGATCTGATCGTCACGGTCGATCCCGCCACCTCGACCAACGCCGGCTTCCGCGTCAACGGCACCGCCAATCTGGCGACCGGCGCCGGCCTGGGGGTGCGGTTCAACTCGCTGCTCACAGGGCCCCAGCGGTTCACCGTCATCGACGCCAACACCCTGATCCTGGGCACGATCGACCAGACGGCAGTGCAGGCGAACTCGCCTTATCTTTACGTGGTCAACGCCGGTGCCGATGTGGCCGCCGGCGACGTTTACATCGATGCCCGTCGCCGCACTGCGGCCGAAGCTAATCTGATCCCGGTCGAGGCCCAGATCTTCGACTCCTTCTACGGGGCGTTGAGCTCCAGCACCGCGCTGCGCGACGCCTTCATCTCCCAGACCGGCCGCGAAGGCTTCATCAATCTGTACGAGCAGCTGCTGCCCGACCATTCTGGCGGCCCGCTGCTTTCGCTGGCATCCGGCGTGGACGCCGTCACCCGCGCCCTGAGCGGCCGCAACGCCACGGTCGAGCCCGGCGACACCAGCGCCTGGCTGCAGGAAATCAATTTCTACGCCGACAAGGACAAGACCGACACCTACGGCTTCCGCTCCGAGGGCTTCGGCGTCGCTGGCGGGATCGAGCGCGGTACGGGCCTGGGCGCCATCGGCGTGTCGGTGGCCTTTACCTCGTCGGACATCCAGGATCCCGAGGCCGAGGCCGAGGAAATCCTGTCCGCCAACCTGGTCGAGCTCGGTCTCTACTGGCGGGCCCAGGGCCAGGCCTGGAGCACCTGGGCGCGGGCGGCGGGCGGCTACGCCATCTTCGATTCCACGCGCCAGCTGGTCACCGAGAACATCAACCTCATCAACACCTCCAGCTGGAACGGCTTCACGCTGTCGCTGGGCGGCGGCGCTTCCTACGAGAAGAATTTCGGCCGCCTCAGCATCCGGCCTGAAGCCTATGCCGAGTATTTCTCGCTCAACGAAGACGCCCACACCGAAGAAGGTCGCGAGCCTGGCTTCAACCTAAACATCGAAGACCGCACCGGCCACATGTTCACCGGCGTCGCTGCCGTGAACATCGGCTACGGCTTCGGCGAGGACGGCTGGATCCGCCCCGAGGTTCGCCTCGGCTGGCGCCAGAACTTCTCGGTCGATCCGGGCGAGACCATCGCCCGCTTCGCTTCGGGCGGCTCGCCGTTTACCCTGACGCCGCAGTCGATCGAAGGCGGCGGCCCGATCGCCGGCTTCCACCTCAGCGTCGGCAACGACCTCGGCAAGATTTCCATCAGCGCCGATGCCGAAATGATCGAGGACTACGTCCGCTACACCCTGCTGCTGCGGGCCAGCTTCCGGTTCTGATCCCAATCGGGCTCAAAATGACAAAGGCCGCCGGATCGCTCCGGCGGCCTTTTCTGTGTCCGGTGGTAGGCGGCGACGGGTTCGAACCGCCGACCCTCTCGGTGTAAACGAGATGCTCTGACCAGCTGAGCTAGCCGCCCTCCACGCGGTCTAAGTGCCCGGTCAACGCCGTCGGTTCAACCCGCGCGGAACAAAGAAAAACCTCCCCGCCGGTTGGCGGGGAGGCTGTTCAGGTCAGTGGCTGACGACGGTCGATCCATCGACCGCCGGGGGCGGGGTCGGACCGGGGTTCAGCGGCTCAGCCACCTCGTCCCACTCGACGGCGGTCAGGGAGCCGGTCAGGGCCCATTTCAGCGCCTCGTCGGCCGTCGAGATCGGGATGATCTCCAGCGCGCCCTTCACGTTGTCAGGCACGTCGGCGAGGTCCTTCTCGTTCTCCTGTGGGATCAGCACGGTCTTGACGCCGGAGCGCAGGGCCGCGAGCAGCTTCTCCTTCAGGCCGCCGATGGCAGTGACGCGACCCCGCAGGGTGATCTCGCCCGTCATGGCGATGTCCTTGCGGATCGGCACGCCGGTCAGGACCGAGACCATGGCCACGGTCATGGCGACGCCGGCGGACGGGCCGTCCTTGGGCGTGGCACCGTCCGGCACGTGGACGTGGATGTCGGTCTTCTCGAACACCGGCGGCTTGACGCCGAAGCTGAGCGAGCGCGCCCGGACGTAGGAGGCGGCGGCGGAGATCGATTCCTTCATCACCTCCTTCAGGTTGCCGGTGACGGTCATGCGACCGCGGCCCGGCATCTTGATCGCCTCGATGGTGAGGATTTCGCCGCCGAACTCCGTCCAGGCCAGGCCGGTGACGATGCCCACCTGATCCTCCTCGTCCGTCTCGCCATAGCGGAACTTCTGAACACCCGCGTATTTGGCCAGCTTCTCGGCATCGACCGTGATCGTGGTCGTGCCTTCCTTGGACATCTCGCGCACGGCCTTGCGGGCCAGGCCGCCCAGAGCGCGCTCCAGCGACCGCACGCCGGCTTCCCGGGTGTAATAGCGGATCAGGTCGCGGATCTGTTCGTCGGGCACCACGAACTCTGCCGGCGTCAGGCCGTTGTCGGACGTGACCTTGGGCAGGACGTGACGCTTGGCGATCTCGACCTTCTCATCCTCGGTGTAGCCGCTGACACGGATGATCTCCATCCGGTCGATCAGGGGCTGAGGCATGTTCAGGCTGTTGGCCGTGGTCACGAACATGATGTTCGACAGGTCGTAGTCGACCTCCAGATAGTGGTCGCCGAACGCATTGTTCTGCGCCGGATCCAGCACCTCCAGCAGGGCCGAGGACGGGTCCCCGCGCCAGTCGGCGCCCAGCTTGTCGATCTCGTCCAGCAGGATGAAGGCGTTCGTCGTCTTCACCTTCTTCATCGACTGGATGATCTTGCCCGGCATCGACCCGATGTAGGTGCGGCGGTGACCGCGAATTTCGGCCTCGTCGCGCATCCCCCCCAGGGACATGCGGACGTATTCACGACCGGTCGCCTTGGCGATCGACTTGGCCAGCGAGGTCTTGCCGACGCCCGGAGGGCCGACAAGGCACAGGATCGGGCCCTTGAGGCTGTTGGTGCGCGCCTGCACCGCCAAATACTCGATGATCCGTTCCTTCACCTTCTCGAGGCCGTAGTGGTCCTCCTCGAGAATGGCTTCGGCCTTGTTCAGGTCGATGGCCTTCTGCTTGGTCTTGCCCCACGGAATCGCGAGCAGCCAGTCGAGGTAGTTCCGGACCACGGTCGACTCGGCCGACATAGGGCTCATGTTGCGCAGCTTCTTGACCTCGGCCTCGGCCTTGGTGCGGGCTTCCTTGGACAGGCGCGTCTTACGGATGCGCTTCTCCAGCTCCATGATCTCGTCGCGCGCATCGTCGGTCTCACCCAGCTCGCGCTGGATCGCCTTCATCTGCTCGTTCAGATAATATTCGCGCTGGGTCTTCTCCATCTGGCGCTTCACACGCGAGCGGATCTTCTTCTCGACCTGCAGGACGGATATCTCGCCCTCCATCAGGCCATAGACCTTCTCCAGACGGGCGGGCACGGCGATGGTTTCAAGCAGGCTCTGCTTGTCGGCGATCTTGACCGACAGATGCGCGGCGACGCTGTCGGCCAGCTTGGACGCATCGGTGATCTGGGGGATGGAACTGAGGGCCTCGGGCGGCACCTTCTTGTTCAGCTTCACATAGGATTCGAACTGTTCGACCACGGCGCGCAAGAGGGCCTCGGCCTGAGCGGGTTCACCCAGGTCGTCCTCGATCTCGACGGCCTCGGCCTCGAAATACTCCTCGCGGTCGGTGAAACGGGTCAGGCGGGCCCTGCCCTTGCCCTCGACGAGGACCTTCACGGTGCCGTCCGGCAGCTTCAGCAGTTGCAGCACGGTGGCGAGCACGCCGACCGGATACATGGCGTCTGGCGACGGATCGTCATCGATGCTGTTCTTCTGGGTGGCCAGCAGGATCTGCTTTTCACCCTTCATGATCTCGTCGAGCGCCCGCACGGATTTCTCGCGCCCTACGAAGAGCGGCACGACCATATGTGGGAAGACGACGATGTCCCGCAGAGGCAGGACGGGCAGAATTTTACTCTCGGACATAATGCGCTCCTGGACCTTCGATCATCTCCGGTCCGCCCGCCCCTGACGCCCCGCGATATGCAGCGACACCCTGGAGAGGCCCGTCGATTCCGACGGCGTTCATGTGAGTATGTGGTCCCTTGGCCCCGGGGTTCAAGCTTCGCCACGGGACGATGCACAGATGCGCGCAGCGACGGTCAAGCTGCACGAACCGTGCAGACTCCGAGCCGCCCGGGGTCGGACTACCTCCGCAGGCGTGTTCGGCGGCAATGAGACCACACAGACCCCTGTGGCCTGTGCGCCGCAGCCTGATTCACGATCAGCAACCGAACTCAACCGGAGCCGTTGCGGACGCAACATTAACCGAGATTGGGAGACCTTCTTGTACAGGATCATCACTCTGGCTGCGGCCGCATCCCTGCTGACGCTGTCCGCTTGCAACCGCGACACCGAGACAGGGCCGGCCGCCGATGACGCGGGCGCGAGCGCGGATGCAATGTCCGCCGACAGCGCAGGTTCGGATGCATCGACAGGCTCGCCCGTCGGTTCATCCAGCACGGCGACCAGCATCAATGCCGGATCGGAAACAATGGCGCCCGCAGATTCCAGCATGGCCAGCCCGACCGGAGCCGATGTCGGTCAGGTTACCGATGAGACCCGCGCCAATGCCCAGACGGCGGCGGAGGAGACGAATCTCCATCCCAAGCCACCGACGAACTGACTGACCGGACATGAAAAAGGGGCGGAGCCGCAAAGGCCCCGCCCCTGTTCTCTTGCCGGCAACCCGCCTTATGCGGCGCCGTCGGCGGCCTTTTTCTTCTCGGCGTAGATGAGCAGAGGCTGGGCCTTGCCCTCGATGACCTCGGCGTTGACGACGACTTCCTCGACGCCTTCGAAGGTCGGCAGTTCGAACATCGTCTCCAGCAGGATGCCTTCCAGGATGGACCGCAGTCCGCGGGCGCCGGTCTTGCGGGTGATGGCCTTCTTGGCGATCGCATTCAGCGCGTCGTCGGTGAAGGTCAGAGCCACGTTCTCCATCTCGAACAGGCGCTTGTACTGCTTCACCAGGGCGTTCTTCGGCTCGGTCAGGATGGTGACGAGGGCTTCCTCGTCGAGGTCCTCCAGCGTCGCCAGAACGGGCAGACGGCCAATGAACTCCGGGATCAGGCCGAAACGCATCAGATCGTCCGGCTCGACACCCTTGAGGATGTCGCCCGTGCGGCGTTCATCGACGTTCGACACCTTGGCGCCGAAGCCGATCGAGGCCCCTGCCCCGCGGGCAGAGATCACCTTTTCCAAGCCGGCGAAGGCGCCGCCGACGATGAACAGGATGTTGGCGGTGTCGACCTGCAGGAACTCCTGCTGCGGATGTTTGCGGCCGCCTTGCGGAGGCACGGAGGCGACGGTGCCTTCCATGATCTTCAGCAGGGCCTGCTGCACGCCCTCGCCCGAGACGTCCCGGGTGATCGAGGGGTTGTCGGACTTGCGCGAAATCTTGTCGATTTCGTCGATGTAGACGATGCCGCGCTGAGCCCGCTCGACGTTGTAGTCCGACGCCTGCAGCAGCTTCAGGATGATGTTTTCGACGTCTTCACCGACATAACCGGCCTCGGTCAGGGTGGTGGCGTCGGCCATGGTGAAGGGCACGTCGATGATGCGGGCCAGGGTCTGGGCCAGCAGCGTCTTGCCGGAGCCCGTCGGGCCGATCAGCATGATGTTCGACTTGGCCAGCTCGACGTCGTTGTTCTTCGTCGCGTGGTTCAGGCGCTTGTAGTGGTTGTGGACAGCGACCGAGAGGACCTTCTTGGCGTGGCTCTGGCCGATCACATAGTCGTCGAGGACTTCGCGGATTTCCTTGGGCGTGGGCACGCCATCCTTGGATTTGACGAAACCAATTTTGTGCTCTTCACGGATGATATCCATGCACAGCTCGACGCATTCATCGCAGATGAACACGGTGGGTCCGGCGATGAGCTTGCGCACCTCATGCTGGCTCTTGCCGCAGAACGAGCAGTAGAGCGTACTTTTGGCGTCGGTGCCGGCTGCTTTGGTCATAGACCCTTCTCACTCTCGCGCCGCTCTGGGAGACGGACACGCTTTCCTCGCGTTGATTCCACCACTATGGACGCGAAGATATTCAAAAAATGACAATCAACCATCCGCAAGCTCGCCACAACCCCGCCGAAGACCGGCGAAGCGCATGTGACGGGGACTGTTCAGGCTGGATGGAGATCACGGCGAATGGGTGACATGGGCGCCACGGGCGGCTTTCGCCAGTCCGAGGATCGCTCGCGACCCATCGTCGCGTTCGATTTCGACGGTACGCTGACGGTTCGCGACAGCTTCACCCAGTTCCTGCGCTGGCGGGCCGGGTCGGGCGGCTGGGCCTTGGGACTGGTCAAGATGGCCCGGGCCACGGCGGCCTATGCGCGGGATCGCGACCGGGGCGCCATCAAGGCCGCCTCCGTGAAGATCTTTCTCAAGGGCGTCACCCGCGCCGAGCTGGAAGCAGATGCCGCCCGGTTCGCCGATCACGCCTGGGACAAATTCTTGCGACCGGACGCGCTGAGGGTCTGGGAAGACTGGGGTCGGCAGGGCGCCCATCGCGTGATCGTGACTGCCTCGCCGGAGATCACCGTGGCTCCGTTCGCCCGGCGACTGGGGGCGGAGGGCCTGCTGGGCACGCACCTGACCTTCGATGACCAGGACCGGGTCACCGGCGCCTTCTCGAGCCCCAATTGCCGCGGCGAGGAAAAGGTGCGTCGTCTGCAGGAGGCGTTCGGGCCGGATCTGAAGCTGACGGCCGCCTATGGCGATACCTCGGGCGACACCGAGATGCTGGCGATCGCAGAACAGCCGGGCTTCCGCGTGTTTACCGGACAACCGGCGCGGCGTTAGTTGCCGTCTGCGTCGACGTCGAAGACGACGACCTTGCCGCGCGAGGTGGGGGCCCAGCCGGCGGCGATCGCCGAGGCGATGGCGTTCTTGACGCTCTCCAGATTGATGCGCTGGCGCTCGAAGTTCGGGGTGCCGTTGGCGCGCATCACCATCGGAAACATCACGATGGCCTCGCGCTGGGCGTCAACGAGCTTCAGGGCGATGCCGATGCCGTCCCAGTTGTTGCCGGTGGTCCGCTGGGGCTGGCGCCGGACCTCCCATTCGTAGTCTTCGCCGTCGACCTGGACGACGCCTTTGAGATCGCGCGTGTGCTGCATCGGGCGCTGATAGCACAAACGAAAAGGGCGCGCCGATCCCGGCGCGCCCTTCTCCGTTCATTCGTCCGATTGGGTCAGACGGTCTTGATGCCGTCTGCCTCGGCCTCGCTGCGCTTGTCGTAGACGTGGTCGACAATGCCCCAGGCCTTCGACTCCTCGGCCGTCATGAAGTGGTCGCGGTCCAGGGTGCGCTCGACTTCCTCGTAGGTTCGGCCCGTGTGGTGGACGTAGATTTCATTCAGGCGGCGCTTGGTGGCGATGATGTCTTCGGCGTGGCGCTCGATGTCCGAGGCCGTGCCGCGGAAGCCGCCCGAGGGCTGGTGGACCATGACGCGGGCGTTCGGCAGGGCTATACGCTGGCCCGCCTCGCCGGCCGTCAGGATCAGGGAGCCGGCCGACGCCGCCATGCCCATGACCACCGTCGAGACCGGCGACTTGATGTATTGCATGGTGTCGTAGATCGCGAGCGCCGAGGTCACCTGACCACCGGGACTGTTGATGTACATGCTGATTTCCTTCTTCGGGTTCTCCGATTCCAGGAACAGCAGCTGGGCGCAGATCAGGCTGGCCATGCTGTCCTCGAACGGGCCGGTCAGGAAGATGATCCGTTCGCGCAGCAGGCGGGAGAAGATGTCGAAGGCCCGCTCGCCGCGGCTGGACTGCTCCACCACCATGGGGACGAGGTTCGAGGAGATGTAGTCGATCGGGTCGCGCATGAGGTCTCGCTGAATGCTGGGGCCCGCGACTCACGTCGGTCGCGGTTCCGTCCTCATATTGCGGTCCGGTGCAAGCGATACAAGCCGGGGGGATCCGAAACGGTCAACGAGACGCGACGAACAGGCTGGTCGGGTCATCGCCGCCCCGTCAGTCGGCGTTCCCATCGTCCGCTTGCTCGGCCCGCGCCATGGCGCCCGCGATCCTGCCGACCTGTGCGGAGGCGCTCAGGACGCTGAGATCGGCGGCGTAGAGCTGGCGCAGATAGGTCAGGTCCCAGTCCGTCAGACCCGAGACGCCGGCAGGATCCTGGAACAGGTTCAGCACGGTCTCGAACCCGGCCACATCGGCCTGGGCGTCGACCTGGGCCAGGGTGACCATGGCGATGTAGTCGCCGAGCTGTCCGACATCGACCGTGCCGATGCGGTTCACATCGACGACGACCATGACCTGGAAGATGGCGTTGATGTCCTGACTGCGCAGGCGACCCGCGCCGTCGATGCGGCGGATCGGCGCGTCTTCCGAATCTGGCGTTCGAACGGTGACTTCTCCGGCCCGTGCGTCGAGCGGCACGGTCAGCATCCACCAGCGAACCGGGGCGTCGGAGGTGCGGAAGATGTTCAGGGCGCTATAGGTCAGCGAGGTTCCGGCGATGCCGGTGATGTAGGCCCTCGGGCGGGCCTCGATGAGGCTGCTGGCCATGGCGGCGCCGTCGTCGGCCCCGACGATGATCATATTGGCCTTGCAGCCCGGCTCCCCCGCTTGAAGTCCCAATCCGACCACCCGGTCGGCGATCCGGTCGGCCAGGGCCTGCGCCACATCCCGCTGCATGTTCACGACGCCGGTGCAGATCGGGTCCGTCGTGCGCCAGCGGGCGATGCCGCGCCGGGGCGGCGTGACCAGAATCTCGTTGGTGAAGGTGCGAGCCGCGTCGTAGGCGGTGCGGCGTTGGCCCTCGACCTCAATGGTGGACAGAGTGGTCGATTCGTCCTGAGGCGCAGCCTGGACGCCCGCGGCCGGGGAAGCAGCCTGCGCCCCAGCGAGCATAAGCGCGATCGAAAGAACCGAAACCAACATCGCAACCCACTACTCAAACGCGAATTGTCGAAGCTAGCCGCCCGTCAGGCGAGTGGCAAGCCTTAGCCTTCGTCTTCGTCCTTGAGCAGCTCTTCCTTGGTGATCGGAGTGTCTGTCACCTTGGCCTGGTCGAAGATCAGGTCGACGACCTTTTCCTCATAGATCGGGGCGCGCATCTGGGCGGCAGCGTTCGGGTTCTGGCGATAGAAGTCCAGGACCTGGCGCTCCTGGCCACGGTAGTTGCGGGCCTCGGCCATGATGGCGTTGTTCAGTTCCTGATCGGTGACGCCGACATTGTTGGCCCGGCCGATCTCGGCAAGCACCAGACCCAGACGCACGCGGCGTTCGGCGATCTTGTGGTACTCTTCCCTGAGCTTCTTGTCGGACTTCTTGGCGTCCTCCTCCGGCAGGTTGCCGGCGGCCTTGTCGGCCTCGACCTGCTGCCAGATGCCGTCGAACTCGGCCTCGACCATCTTGGGCGGGAGCTCGAAGGAGTGGGCAGTGTCCAGCTGGTCCAGCAGTGCGCGCTTGAGCTTGTAGCGGGCGGCGCCGGCGTATTGCTGGTTCAGGTTCTGGCGCAGCAGATCCTTCAGCTTGTCCAGCGACTCAAGGCCGATGCGCTTGGCGAACTCTTCATCGACCGTGGCTTCGATCTCGGCCTTGATGGCCTTCACCTTGATGTCGAAAGTGGCCAGTTTTCCGGCCAGATTGGCCGCCTGATAGTCGGCCGGGAAGGTGACTTCGATCGTTTTCTCGTCGCCGACCTTGGCGCCCTTCAGTTGCTCTTCGAAGCCGGGGATGAAGCGGTTCGAACCGATCACCAAGTCGGCGTCCTCGGCGGTCCCGCCGTCGAAAGCCACCCCGTCCAGCTTGCCGAGGTAATCAATAGTGACCTGGTCGCCGTCGGCAGCCTTCACGGTCTTGCCCTTCTTGTCCTCGTAGGACTTGGCCTGGCCGGCCAGTTCCTTCAGCGCCTCGTCCAGATCCTCGTCGGAGGCCTCGTAGACAGGACGGTCCAACTTCAGGGTCTGGGGATCGACCGGAGTGAAGTCGGGCATGACTTCCAGGGCCATTTCGAAGGCCAGATCGTCGGAACCGGCGAGGACCTTGTCCATGTCCGAGGTCAGTTTCATGTCGGCGGGAGCGGCCGGGCGAACCTTGATCTCTTCAAGGGCGGCCTGGCTCGACTCGTTGATGGCGTCATTGACGATCTCGCCCATCATGTCGCGACCGAAGGTCTTCTTGACGTGTGACGCAGGCACCTTGCCGGGACGGAAGCCCTTCAGCTTCATCTTCGGGGCCATCTCGGCCAGTTTGGCGTCCAGCTTGGCGTTCAGTTCCGCGACCGGCACCGTCACGGTGATGATGCGGCTCAGGCCTTCGGTGGTGTTCTGGACGACTTGCATGGGACGAATCTGACGCTCTGGAGCGGCGCCGAGCATCGGCGCGCGCAAAGATGGGGAAAAGCAGAAAGGGCCGCCCCATCCGGAGCGGCGCCTCTAAGCCCGCCCTTATGTCGAGATGGACCCAAAAGGTCAACGCGGAGGCGGTTTCACCAGACACCCCGGCTCGCTATGTCGGTGGAATGCCCCACTCCGCTTCTCTGGCTCCCTCACCCGTCGGCGTATTCGTGACCCCGGTCACGCCGCTGCAACAGAACTGCACCACCGTCTGGTGCACGGCGACGATGAAGGCCGCGGTGATCGATCCGGGCGGCTCGGTCGATGCGGTGATGGCCGAGGTGGCCCGACGCGGCCTGGCGCTGGAGCAGATCTGGATCACCCACGGCCACCTCGACCATGCCGCGGGCGCGGCAGAGATGGCCGAGAAGTCCGGGGCCCCGATTATCGGGCCGCATCCCGAGGATCAGTTCTGGATCGCCGACCTGCCCGAGCATGGCCAGCGCTGGGGTATTCCCGATGCGCGGACCTTCACCCCGACCCGCTGGCTTGGCGACGGCGACACTGTGACGCTGGGTGAGACGACCTGGGAGGTCGCCCACTGCCCGGGCCACACGCCGGGGCATGTGATCTTCTTCAATCGGGCGGCGCGGTTCGCCCAGGTCGGCGACGTGCTGTTCAAGGGCTCGGTCGGCCGCACCGACTTCCCGCGCAGCGATCCGGAGGCCCTGATCCGGTCAGTGGTGACGAAGCTGTGGCCGCTCGGCGACGACGTCACCTTTGTGCCTGGCCACGGCGCGATCTCGACCTTCGGCGAGGAGCGCCGGACCAATCCGTTCGTGTCCGATGCGGCGGTCGCCCGGACGCCGCTGGTCCGGCCGGCGACCGGTCCGGCCTGACGCCTCAGCGGCGCAGCAACAGGCCGATCAGCACGCCGACGCCGAGGGCATAGACCGTCGCCTTCAACGGCTTTTCCTCGATCCTGGCGCGAGCGACGAAGGTCCGTTCGCGGGCCCAGTTGCGGCCGGTCTCGATATCCGAGCGGACCGCCTCGCGCAGCCCCTGCTCACGGGCGAAGGTGCGCGCCTCGGCATTGGCCATCCAGCGATCGCCTGCACGATCCAGACGGACGCGTTGATCATCGGCGTCGTCGAGGATGTCTTCGGCGCTGAGGTTGGTCGGATTAATGTCGGTCATGGCGAACTCCTGCCGGGCTTGTGATCAGGCCGATTGAACCCGGGCGGCGGTCGGCGGTTCCTTCTTGTGAAGCCCAATCCGGGCCGCGAGATCACACCATGACCGACCCCACCCCCCAGCCCGAGATCACCCCGCCGATGACGCCGTCGCCGCAACCGGAAATCGATCCGGCGGGTACGCCATACGAGGTGCCGCCACAGCCCGGCGACAACGACGGGGAGGTCGAAAGGCCAGGCGCAGACTGATTCGCAGACTGTTGAAATATCGAGCCTTCGGAACCCGCGCCGGGCTTCGGGGTTCTCATCTGCGAGCGCGAGCATGACAGTCGAAAGGGAGCCTCACATGGCCCAAGGACAGCCCACCCGTCCCTCCGGTGTCTCCAAACGAGGCTTCGCCTCGATGGACCCCGAGCGACAGCGCGAGATCGCCCGCAAGGGCGGAGCCAGCGTGCCCAGCGAGAAGCGCAGCTTCTCCCAGGACCGCAGTTTGGCCGCACAGGCCGGCCGAAAGGGGGGCGAGGCCTCCCACGGCTCGCGTCGTCCCGACGATCTCAACGACGTTGAAGGCCAGGCTGAATAGGTCGAGCCGAAGGTGAAACAGACAGGGCGGCCGGTGCGAACCGGCCGCCCTTTTTGTTGGTCCGCTCTTTGCGCCGCCGAAGAGCGGACCTGGAGGTCCGCGCTCCAAGGGCGTCGCAACTCACCCGTCCGACCGGACGACAAAAACACCCTGACGATACGGACGAAACGGACGAAATCCGCGCTCACCCTCTCCGCGAACCGTGATCACGAACACTACACCCACGTCGGACCAGGGCGCGCTCGCGGCTGGTGCAGGCGCGCCACGACTGGCCAGATCGGAATTTCGACGTCGAACAGAAAAGTTTGTTCGACGTCGTCCGGGCGTATCGTCAGCGCACCGCCCCCTGGCGGCGTATCAGGCCGCGAGCAGAACCAGGGCCACGGACGGATCAGGGCTCTTCTGGAAGGACACAACCCGCCAGCCCGCAGCCTCGGCCATCCCCGTCACGGAGGCCTCGGTGAACTTGCGCGAACTCTCGGTGTGGATGATCTCGCCGGCGACGAACGGGATCACGGCGCCGCCGATATGGATCTCCATATCCCGTGCAGCGCGAAGGTGCATCTCCATCCGGGACCGTTCGAGGTTCCAGACCGCGACGTGCGCGAACCCGTCCAGATCGAAATCGGCGCCCAATTCGCGATTGGCGCGGACCAGCAGGTTCCTGTTGAAGGCCGCCGTCACGCCCTGGGCGTCGTCATAGGCGGCGATCAGCACAGCCGGATCCTTGACCAGATCGACGCCGAGGATGAACAGCGACGACGGGCCGAGGCGATCGCGCGCATTGGCCAGGAAGGCCACAGCCTGGTCCTCCTCCAGATTGCCGATCGTCGAGCCGGGGAAGAAGCCGACCCGACGGCCGCGCCCCAGTTCCGGCAGGGGCGCGAGGTTGAGGAAATCGCCGACCATCGGCGCCACCTCCATGTGCGGATAGGCCTCGGCGATGCCGGCGGCGGCGGCGTTCAGGGCGTCTGGGCTGATGTCGATAGGGACATAGGCCTGCAACGTCGGCGCGGAATCCAGCAGGATGCGGGTCTTCTCGCTGGCCCCGGAGCCGAACTCGACCAGGACGGCGTTGTCGCCGAAATGCCCGGTCAGGCCGGGCGCCATCTCGCGCAGCAGGGCAGCCTCCTGACGCGTCGGATAGTATTCCGGCAGCCGGGTGATGTCCTCGAACAGTTCCGACCCGGCGGCATCGTAGAACCACTTGGGCGACACCGATTTTTCCGGCCGCGAGAGGCCGGCGACCAGTTCGGCCCGGAAGCGTGCGGTCTCCAGGTCCTCGATGCGCGCGCGTTCGCCCGCCGGGGCGTCGGACGCCAGTCTCAAACCCATGAAGGCCCACCTTTGATGCGGATAGAAGAAGTTGCGGTATGTGGCCCGCGTGTGCCCCGGCGGCGTGGCGAACGCGCCGCCGCGCAGGACCCGCTGGTTGGCCATGAACTTGCCGTTGTACTCCGACGCCGTGCCCTCGGTGGGCCTGAAGCCGGGATAGGGTGAATAGGCGCTGGAGGTGTGCTGCCACACCTCGCCGAACAGGTTGGAGAAGACGTCCGGCGCGGTCGCCACCGCGCTTTCCCACTCCGCCTCGGTCGGCAGACGTTTGCCGGTCCAGTGGGCGAAGGCGTCGGCCTCATAGGCGCTGATGTGCCGCACCGGAACCTCAGGATCGACCTGCGCGCGCCCGGCGAGACCCAGGAGGGTCCATTCGCCATCATCCTGACGCCAGTAGAGCGGCGCGTCCCAGCCCTCGGTCTTCACCACCGCCCAGCCGTCGGCCAGCCACAGTTCGGGCCGCCGGTAGCCGCCATCGGCCATGAATGCCAGCCACTGGCCATTGGTGACCAGGTCATGATCCAGCAGGAAGGGCTCCAGCCACGCCCGGTGACGCGGTCCTTCGTTGTCGAACGCGAAGCCCGACCCATCATGCCCTATGTCGACGAGCCCGCCCTCGAATCGGATCTGACCGCCCCGCCCCGGCTGCAGCGGCCCGCCAGGCCGTGGTTCGACGTCGTAGGCTGCCGGATCGAGCGGCGAACGCGACATCAGGTTCAGCAGGTCCATCAGGAACAGCTCCTGATGCTGCTGATCGTGATGCAGGCCCAGAACGAACAGATACGCTTCCAGCGGATCGCCAAAGCCCCGCCCGATCCGGTCGGCCATGCGCCGGTCGATCTCGGCGCGATAGGCCAGGACTTCGTCCCGCGACGGCCGGGTCATCAGGCCGCGCTCGTGGCGTTCGACCCGCCGGCCCAGGCTCTCATAGTAGGAGTTGAACAGTTGCTGCAGACGCGGATCGACGGGCTTGTATCCCGGCTCGGCCGCCAGAATCATCGCCTCGAAGAACCAGCTGGTGTGCGCCAGATGCCATTTGCCCGGACTGGCGTCGGGCATGGACTGCGTGGCGAGATCCTCGGCCGACAGATCTGCGGCCAGTGCAGGCATAGCGGCGCGGATGGTGCCGTAGCGACGCAGATCATCCGCCCCGGGGGAGGCGACTCTCGCAGATGCTTTCATCGGACGTGCTCCAGCATTGCGAGACCGGCCCTCCTGGTTGCCCGCATCGGCCTAACACATCTGTTCCGGTTTCGTTGCCTTCAAGGGGGCGGCGCGACAATAGGCCGGGCGCTGCTGACACATTGTGGCAGCAGGTCGCACGCCAGACCGTTCACCCCGCCGTTGAGGTACGCGTCAGCGAGGCTCCGACAGATACGGGCGCGGACCCGCAGTCGGGCCAGGCGACACAGGCACGCCGACCGGCTCGGGCGCGGCGCCGATGGCGCCTTCGTCCAGTTGCGGGCCGGTGGCCTCGGGCGGCGGCGGGCGGGTGATCCGCTCGCGCATCTCGGGGTCCTTCAGCAGCACGGTGCGCATGATCTCGCGGGCTCGCGGCGCGGCCGCTGTCGATCCGGCCATACCGCCGTGTTCGACGATCACCGCGATGGCGTACCGAGGCTGATCGACCGGCGCGAAGGCGACGAAGAGGTTGTGGTCCTTCAGAGCCCAGCCAACGCTGCTGCTGGATCGCGAGCCGACATTGTCATAGCTGCGCACCTGGGCCGTGCCGGTCTTGCCTGCCATCTGGATGTCGCCGAGGCCCAGCTGACTCTGGCGATAAGCCCCGCCGGAGCGATCGTTAGCCACCGCCACCATGCCTTGGCGCACGACGTCCAGATGCTCACGGGCAAAGGCCAGATCAGGCACTTCCGCCCCCGACGGCCGGTCCACGCCGCCGACCGATTTGATCAACCGTGGTTGAAGCGCCTTCACCCCGTTCGCGATGCGCGAGGTCATCACGGCAAGCTGCAGGGCGGTGACGTTCACGTCGCCCTGGCCGATCGCGACCGACAGGGTCTCGCCTGGATACCAGACGCGGGAATCCGAATTGGGATTGTTCTTGTTGTACTCCGCCTTCCAGGCCTGGCTAGGCACGGAGCCCGTCTTCTGGTTGTCGACACCGATGTCGAACGTCTGAAGAAAGCCGATGTTCTTGGCGGCCTCGTGGATGCCGTCGACCCCGGCCCTGTTGCACATGTGGTAGAAATAGACGTCGCAGGAATTCTTGATCGCGTCGTGCATGGTCTGCGGGCCGTGACCGCTTCGGCTCCAACACCGGAAGGTCCGATTGCCAAAGCGGTAGCCTCCGCCGCAGTTGACGCGTTCGGTCGGATCCACACCGGCGGTCAAAAGCGCGAGCGAGGTCGTCAGCTTGAAAGTCGAACCGGGGTGGAAGACGCCCCCGATGGCCTTGTCCAACAGCGGCTTGCGTTCGTAGTCGGACAGGGCCCGATAGGTGCGGCTGGGGACGCCGGTGACGAACAGGTTCGGGTCGAACGACGGCGCCGACATCATGCACAGGATATCGCCATTGCGGACGTCCATGACCACGCAGGCCCCGGACTCGTCGCC